>DASURM010000043.1:0-24331 GCA_036280035.1 Burkholderiaceae bacterium
CTGCGCAGGTCGCCGGCGTACGACTCGGCCTTCTTCGACAGCGCGGAGCGCATGTCGACCTGCATCAGGAAGTAGACGCCGCCGCGCAGGTCGAGCCCGAGGTACATCGGCAGCGCGTGCAGCCTGGTCAGCCACTCCGGCGAGCGCGACAGCAGGTTGAGCGCGACGATGTAGCTGGGGTCGCTGGGGTCCGGGTTCAGCGCCTTGGCAATCGCATCCTTGGCCTTGAGCTGGGTGTCGGTGTCGGCGAAACGTGCCTTGACCGAGCCGCCCTCGAATTGCACGAAGTCGGCCTTGATGCCCGCGGCGCCGAGCGCCGCCTCGATGCGCCGCACGATGCCCGCGTCGAGTTTGAGCGTGGCCTTGCCGCTGGACACCTGCACCGCAGGGGCCTCGCCGTAGAAGTTGGGCAGCGTGTACAGCAACCCCACCACCAGCGCGAACGCCAGCAGCAGGTACCTCCACAGCGGGTAGCGATTCAAGCGCCGCGCCCCCTCGAAGCGGTCACTTTAGCGACCCTTTGGGCAGCACCTGCACCACCGACGAGCGCTGCACCTGCAACTCGATCCCGTTGGCCACCTCGAGGTGCACGAAGGTCTCGCCCAGCTTGGACACGCGACCGAGCAGGCCGCCGGAAGTGACGACCTCGTCGCCCTTGGCCAGCGCCTCGACCATCGCCTTGTGTTCCTTCTGCCGCTTCATTTGCGGGCGGATCATGATGAAGTACAACACCACGAACATCAGCACGATCGGCAGCAGGCTCAGCAGGCTCGATTCGCCGCCACTGGCCGCGGGTGCTGTCTGCGCGAAGGCTTGCGAGATGAACACTTTCGTTCCTTTGTTGGATTCGGCAGCCCGCGCGGGCGGGCAAAGCGGCAAATTCTAAGCCGCCGCTCCCGGCGCGCCCGAGCGGCGGCGCGTCAGAACAACGCCATGCTGAGCTTGCGGCGGTACTGGTCGACCACCGGATCGTTCGGCGCGGCGGTCGGCCGGCTCGTCACCTCGAGCGTGCCCTTGGCCGCTTCGGGGGCCGCCTTCGGCGCCGGCTTGCCCATCAGCTCGAGGATCGCGACGTAGGTGCGACGCGCGAGCTGGTCGTTCCACTGCTTGTCGCGCATCACGATCTCGAGCAGCTCGTCCATCGCGTCGGTGAAGCGGCCGGCGGCGAAGTGGCCCTGTGCCAGTTGGTAGCGCGAGTCGAAATCGCGCTTGTTGGCGGCGATCGCCGCGCGCAGCGCGTCGGCGCTGCGCAGCGACGGCGCCTTCTCGCAGGCGTCGAGCCACAACCCGAGCGCGGCGATGCGCGCGTCGAGCGGCGCCTTGCCGGCGATCGGCTCGAACGCCGCGCGCGCCTGCTGCAGGCGCTTCAGCTCGATCAGCAGTTTCACGTAGTCGCAGCGTGCGCCGTCGTTGCCCGGTGCCACCGCCACCGCCTGCTGCAGCTTGGCCAGCGCCGCCTCGGTGTCGCCTTCGGCCTCGAGCGCTTCGGCCTCCTCGGCCTGCGCGTCGGCCTGCGCATCCTCGCTGCTCGGCACGTGGCGGTCGAGGAACTGCCGGATCTGCGCCTCGGGCTGCGCGCCGACGAAGCCGTCGACCGGCTGCCCCTGGTCGAACAGCACGCAGAACGGGATCGAGCGCACGCCGAAGGCCTGGCTCAGCTGGCCGGCGATTTCGGGTTGCTCGTCGCTGTTGAGCTTGGCCAGCGTGAAGCGGCCCGCGTATTCGCGCTCGAGCTTCTCGAGCACCGGGCTCAGCGTCTTGCACGGGCCGCACCACGGCGCCCAGATGTCGAGCAGCACCGGCGCACGCGCCGACGCCTGGATGAGTTCGGTCTCGAAGTTCTTGATGGTGATGTCGATCATGGCCAACGCTGGTGGCAGAACGGGCTCGCCGCGCAGCGCCGCAGTCACGTGGGGTGCGGCGCCTACAATGCAAGCCCTTTTCGGTGCTGTGGAGAGGCCGTGTCGTCCACCGATCCTCCCGTCGTCGGCGTGCTGATGGGCTCGTCCAGCGACTGGGAGACCCTGCAGCACGCGGCCGCCATTCTCGCCGAGTTCGGCGTGCCGCATGAGTGCCGGGTGGTTTCGGCGCACCGCATGCCCGACGACATGTTCGCGTACGCCGAAGCCGCGGCCGGCCGCGGCCTGCGGGCGATCATCGCCGGCGCCGGCGGCGCCGCGCACCTGCCGGGCATGCTGGCGGCCAAGACGGTGGTGCCGGTGCTCGGTGTGCCGGTGCCGAGCCGGCACCTGCAAGGCGTCGATTCGTTGCACTCGATCGTGCAGATGCCCAAGGGCGTGCCGGTGGCCACCTTCGCGATCGGCGCAGCCGGCGCCGCCAACGCCGCGCTGTTCGTGGTGGCGATGCTGGCCAACCACGATGCCGCGCTGCGCGGCCGCCTCGAGAAGTACCGCGCCGCGCAGACCGCTGCCGCGCGCGCGATGACGCAGGGCCTCAAATGAACCCGCCGCCGGTGCTGGCGCCGGGCGCGACGCTCGGCGTGCTGGGCGGTGGCCAGCTCGGGCGGATGTTCGTGCACGCGGCGCAGCGGCTGGGCTACCGCTGCATCGTGCTCGACCCCGACGCCGACTCGCCGGCCGGCCGCGTGGCCGAGCGTCACCTGCGTGCCGGCTACCTCGACGAACAGGCGCTCGACGCGCTGGCACGCGACGCCGACGCAGTGACCACCGAGTTCGAGAACGTGCCGGCGCAGGCGCTGCGCCGGCTCGCCGAGCGCGTGCCGGTGGCTCCGGGCGCCGCCGCGGTGGCCGTCTGCCAGGATCGCGCGCTCGAGAAGGCGCTGTTCGACCGCTGCGGCGTGCCGTGCGCGCCGCACGCGGTGATCGACGGCGAGGCGGGGCTGGCGGCCGTTTCCGACGCGTTGCTGCCCGGCATCCTGAAGACGGCGCAGCTGGGCTACGACGGCAAGGGCCAGCGCAGCGTCGACGATCGCGCACAGCTCGCCGCGGCGTGGCGTGCGCTCGGTGGCGTGCGTTGCGTGCTCGAGCGGCGGCTGGCGCTGGCGTGCGAGGTCAGCGTCGTGCTCGCGCGCACGACCGACGACACGATCGTCAGCTACCCGCCGTTTCGCAACCTGCACCGCGACGGCATCCTGGCGGTGACGCATTGGCCGGCGCCGCTGGAGGCCGCGCAGGCCCGGGCCGCCGACGAAGCGGCGCGAGTGCTGGCGCGCGCGCTCGAGTACGTCGGCGTGCTGTGCGTCGAGTTCTTCGTCGATCGCGCGGGCCGGCTGCATGCCAACGAAATCGCTCCGCGGCCGCACAACTCGGGCCATTGCACGATCGACGCAGCCGACGCCAGCCAGTTCGACTGGCAGGTGCGCACGCTGGCGGGGCTGCCGCTGGCCGCGCCGCGCGTGCACTCGAGCGCGGTGATGCTCAACCTGCTGGGCGACCTGTGGCGCGATGCCCAGTCGCCCGACTGGCGCCCGGTGCTGAGCTTGCCCGGCGCGCACCTGTATCTGTACGGCAAGCGCGAAGCGCGACCCGGCCGCAAGATGGGGCACCTGACCCTGACCGCGGGCAGCCCCGAGGCAGCCGACGCACTGGCGCGCGAGGCCGCGCGCCGGCTCGGGCTCTCGCCCTGGTAAGGCTGCGATGACGATCGTTTCCGGGGCGAGCGGCATCGAGCAGGCCGCGCAACGACTGGCCGCCGGCGGCCTGGTGGCGCTGCCGACCGAGACCGTGTATGGCCTGGCCGCGCGCGCCGACTCCGACGCGGCGGTGGCGGCGATTTTCGCCGCCAAGGGCCGGCCGGCCGATCACCCGCTGATCGTGCACGTGCGCGGCCGCGACGAGGCCCTGGGCTTCGCGGCCGGGCTGAGCGACGCGGCCGAGCGCCTGATCGCAGCGTTCTGGCCCGGGCCGGTGACGGTGATCGTGGGTCGCACGCCTGGCCGCGCGAATGCGGCCGCCGCGAATCTGCCGACGCTGGCGCTGCGCTGCCCGGCCCATCCGGTGGCGCGCGCGGTGCTCGAGCGCTGCGCCCAACTCGGCGTGGCAGGGCTGGCGGCGCCGAGCGCCAACCGCTTCGGCCACGTCAGCCCGACCACGGCGCAGCACGTCGGCGACGAGTTCGGCGCCGACCTGCTGGTGCTCGACGGCGGCGCATGCGAGCTGGGCATCGAGTCGGCGATCGTCGATTGTTCGGGCGCGGCGCCTGCGCTGCTGCGGCCGGGCGTGGTCTCGCGCGAGCGGCTCGAACAGGCGCTCGGCGCCGCGCTGCGCGAACCCGATGCCCACAGCCCGGCCGCGCCCGGCACGCTGGAGAGCCACTACGCGCCGCGCGCGACGCTGCGCCTGATGAGCCCCGCGGAGATGAAGTCGGCGCTGCAGGTGCTGCCGGCAACCATTCAGGGGCTGGCGGTATATTCGCGCACGGCGCCGCGGCGTCACCCGCTGGTGCAGGTGATGCCCGACGACCCACTGGCGGTGGCGCGCGAGCTGTTTGCGGTGCTGCGTGCGTTCGATGCCCGGGGCGTCAAGCTGATCTGGGTGGAGCAGCCGCCCGACACGCCGCAGTGGGAAGGCGTCAACGACCGCTTGCAACGTGCAGCCGCGCGATGAGCGACGCGCGCTGGAAGAATGGAACTGGCATGTCGATGGCGGAGGAGACGAGATTGAGGTGTCGGACTTTGCGCGCGCTGCCGTGGCTGCTGCTGGCGTGGCTGGTGTCGTCGTGCGGCGGCGGCACCTCGCAGATCGAGCCTTTCCAGCCGCGCAAGCTGATCTTCGTCGGCGACGAGACGGTCGGCCTGCTGCCCGATGGCCGCAGCTACAGCATCAACGGCCTCGATACCACCGGGGCGATCGATTGCGCCGTGCTGCCGATCTGGTCGCAACAGATCTCCACCAACTTCGGCCTCGGCACCGACAACTGCAAGGCCGGCACGCCCAGCATCACGCGCGCCATCGCCGGCGGCAAGGTGGCCGACCTCGACGCGCAGATCTCGGCGCAGCTCGCCGCCGGCGTGACCTCGAAGGATCTGTTCGTCGTGATGGTCGGCATGAACGACATCATCGAGCTGTACGAGACCTTCGTCGGCGATACCCACTGCAATGCCCTCGACAACGCGCCGCCCGACGGCTCGTTGATGGCCGTGTTGCGAGCGCGCGGCAACCTCGCCGCAGTGCAGATCAGCCGCATCCTCGACGCCGGCGCTCGCGCGATCGTGTCGACGGTGCACGACCTCGGCCAGACACCGTACGCGATATCGAAGGGCGCGACCACCCAGCTGACCTGCATGACGGCGGTCTTCAACGCCCGCGTGCGAGTCGATATCAGACCCCAGGACGGCCGCCTGTGGGGCCTGGTGCTGGCCGACGACAACACGCTGGCGATCGTGAGGAGACCGGGGGACTTCGGCGTGGCCAGCATCACCGCCGCCGCCTGCACGGTGGCGCTGCCCGATTGCACGACGGCCACGCTGGTCAGCGGGGCAACCTACAGCAACTACCTGTGGGCCGACGACAGGCACTTCGGGCCGGTGCTGCAGAACCAGCTCGCCAGCCAGGCGATCACGCGCGCGCGCGACAGTCCCTTCTAGCGCAGCCGCTGCGCGCTGCCGCCATGCCTTCCGCCCGCCTGCTCGCGCTCGACAGCTCGACCGAATGCCTCGCCGTGGCGGTGGCCGACGGCGAGCGCGAGTGGACCCGCACGACCGCCGGCGGCGCGCTGGCGGGCTCGCGCATCATCGCGCTGGCGCTCGAAGGTCTGGCCCCCTGTGGCCTGCAGGTGGCGCAGCTCGACGCGGTGGCCTTCGCCGCGGGCCCCGGCGCATTCACCGGCCTGCGCTGCGCCTGCGCGGTGGCCCAGGGGCTCGCCTTCGCCGTCGGCAAACCGGTGCTGGCGATCGACAGCCTGATGATCGTCGCCGAGGCGTCGCGGGCCCGCCTGCCGGCCGGCACGAGCGAGCTGTGGGTGGCGATGGACGCGCGGATGCAGGAGGCCTACGCGGCGCACTATCGCGTTGCCGGCGACCGGTGGCTCGTGCTGAGCGCGCCGGCGCTGTACACGCTGCCGGCGCTGGCGGCGCGCTGGCGCGCGGTGCCGCCACAGGCGGTCGCCGGCAACGCGGTGGCCGCGTTCGGCGAGCAGTTGCCCGGCGGGGGCGCCGGGCTGCCCGAGGGTGACATCGATCGCGCCGCCGCGCTGCTGGCGCTGTCGCGCCGCGCGCTGGCCGATGGCGCGGCCATCGCGCCGCAGGCGGCCGCGCCGCTGTACCTGCGCGACAAGGTCGCGCTGACCACCGCTGAACGCGAGGCGCTGGCCGCCGCGACATCGACTCGGACGTGAGGCGGGTGGGCAGTGAGCGACGGCCGGGCCACCTTCATGCCGATCGGCCTGCACGAGGTCGACACCTTGCTTGCCATCGAGACCGTGGCCTACGCGTTCCCGTGGACCCGCGGCAACTTCATCGATTCGCTCAACGCAGGCTACCTCGCGCGCAAGCGCGTCGACGCCGCCGGGCAGTGGTTCGGCTACTTCATCGCGATGCCGGGCGTGCAGGAGCTGCACTTGCTCAACCTGACGGTGGCGCCGCCGTACCAGCGTCAGGGGCACGCGCGAGCGATGCTCGATCGCCTGGTCGGCGAAGGCAGCTCGCTCGGCGCGCAGCGCATCTGGCTCGAAGTTCGCACCAGCAACGAGCGCGCGCAGCAGGTCTACCGGCGCTACGGGTTTCGCGAGATCGGCGTGCGCCGCGGCTATTACCCGGCGGGCGCGCTGGCGCGCGAGAATGCGCTGGTGATGAGTCTCGATCTGGCCGCTGGCGCAACGGCGCCGGGCATGACGTAGCGATGCGCTGGAGCGAGCGCCAGCGCGCGATGCTCGGCGCGATGGGCATCACGTTGTGGCTGCCCCCCGATGCGTCGGCCGCGCCGGCCGCGGTCGAGCCGGCGCCGCCCGAGCGCGCTGCATCCGTCGCGCGCGCGATGGTTCCCGAAGCGCCCGCGTCGGACGTCGCCGACATCGCGACGCTCGATTGGGAGGCCCTGCGCACGCGCGTGGCATCGTGCCGCGCCTGCCGCCTGTGCGAAAGCCGCACCCAGACCGTGTTCGGAGTCGGCAACCCGCACGCCCACTGCATGATCGTCGGCGAGGCCCCGGGCGAGAAGGAGGACTTGCAGGGCGAACCGTTCGTCGGCAGCGCCGGCCAGCTGCTCGATCGCATGCTGCCGGCGATCGGCCTCACGCGTGCGCCGGCCGAGCCGGCGCAGCAGGTCTTCATCGCCAACACGCTCAAGTGCCGGCCACCGCGCAACCGCAACCCCGAACCCGCCGAACTGGTTCGCTGCAGCGTCTATCTGATCCGGCAGATCGAACTGGTGCAACCGAAACTGCTGCTGGCGATGGGGCGCTTCGCGGTGCAGGTGCTGCTCGACAGCGCCGAGCCCATCGGTCGCCTGCGCGGGCGGGTGCACCGCTGGCGCGATCTGCCGGTGGTCGTGACCTATCACCCGGCGTACCTGTTGCGCAATCCTGCCGACAAGGCGCGCGCCTGGGCCGATCTGTGCCTGGCGGCGACCCTGCTCGCGCGCTGAGCCCGATATCATCGAAGCGAGGGCGCGGGCAGCAGGGGAGAACGATGGCGACGACGCAACAGGCCGCGAGCGACCCCGCATGGGAGGCGCTGCCGCTGCCGGCGCTCGAGATCGACCCGCACGGCGTTGTGCGGCGCGCGAACCAGGCGTTTCATGCGCTCGGCGGCAGCGCGGGGGAGGGCACGCGCTGGCTGGAGTCGCTGAGTGCGCCGACGCAAGCGCGGCTGCGTGCCAGGCTGGCGGCGCGGCGCGACTTCGCGCTCGACCTCCGGGTCCGTCTGACCGACGACGCGCCGGCGTGGTTCGAGCTGAGCGCGCGCTGGCTGGAAGGGGCGCAGTGCTACAGCGGGCTGCTGCGCGATGCCACCGCCGAGCGGCTGGCCGAGCGCGACGCGCGCGCGGAGACGCAGCGCTTCTCGCTGCTCGCCGACAGCGTGCCGGCGCTGATCGCCTACTACGAGGTCACGCGCCTGAGCTGCGCCTACGCCAACAAGCAGTACGCCAGCACCTTCGGCTTCGATCAGGAGTCGATCGTCGGGCACACGGTCCCCGAAGTGATCGGAGCGCAGGCGGCCGCCGAGATCCAGCCGCACATCGAGCGGCTGATGCGGCACCACGAAACCGCGTCGTACGAGCGCGAGTTCGCCGGCCCCGACGGCGCGCCGCGCTGGATCGAAGTGAGCCTGGTGCCGCACCTCGACCAGGGCAGGCTGCTCGGGGCGTTCGTGCTGATCAGCGACATCACGCACCACCGCCGCATCGAAGCCGCGCTGCGCGAGAGCGAGGAGCGGCTGTCGAAGTTCATGGACGCCAGCGTCGAGGGCATCGTGTTCCACCGCGACGGCGTGATCACCGACGTCAACGGCGCCTTGGTCGACCTGGTGGGCCACACGCCCGAGCAGATGATCGGGCGGCGCATCCTCGACTTCGTGGCGCCGGAGCATCGGGTGCGCGCGCAGGCGGTGATGGGCTCGCAGTCCGAGCAGCGCTACGAACTGGCCGTGCTGGCGGCCGACGGCCAGCGCATCGCGATCGAGTCGATCGGCCGCACGATCACCCGCCGCGGCGAGCGGCTGCGCATGTCGATCGTGCGCGACATCCGCGACCGGCTGGAGACTCAGGCGCGCATCGAGTTCCTGGCGCACCACGACCCGCTGACCGGCCTGCCGAACCGCGCGAACTTCATGGAGAACCTGGCGGCGCGGCTGTCGGGCGGCGCCGGCACGCACGCCGCGCTGCTGTTCATCGACGTCGATCACTTCAAGCGCATCAACGATTCGCTCGGCCATCTGGTGGGCGACACCGTGCTGCAGGCGGTGGCCCAGCGCATCGTGCAGTCGCTGCGGCCGGTGGATCTGGTGGCGCGTTTCGGCGGCGACGAGTTCGTCGTGCTGCTCGCCGACGTGGCCGACCGCCGCCTCGTCGAGGAGCTGGTACAACGCCTGCTGCACGCCGTCGAGGCCCCGATTCCGGTGCAGGGCCAGAGCATCGTGGTCTCGCCGTCGATCGGCGTGGCGATGGTGCCGCACGACGGCCGGTTGCCCTCCGAGCTGATCAAGAACGCCGATACCGCGATGTACCTCGCCAAGGCCGACGGCCGCGGCATCTGCCGTTTCTTCGAGACCGAGATGGCCGCCCACGCCTACGCGGCGCTGGTGCTCGAGGGTCAGCTGGCCAGCGCACTGCAGCGCAACGAGTTCGCACTGATGCTGCAGCCGCGCATCGCGCTCGACGGCACCGGGTTGCAGGTGCAGGCGCTGATTCGCTGGCAACACCCCAGCCGCGGCTGGCTGGCGCCGGAGAGCTTCCTCGACGTCGCCGAGGAGCGGCGGCTGATGCAGCCGATCGTGCGCTGGGCGCTGCAGGAGGCGATCGCGGCGCAGCGCGGCTGGGCGCGCATGGCCGGCACCGTGCCCGAGGTCGCGCTCGATCTGGCCAACCTGCCGCTGCCTCTCGAAGCGCTGGCCGACACCGCCGCGCAGGTGTGCGCGCAGTCGCCGCCCGCGGGCACGCTGTCGCTGGACGTCGGCGAGGCGGCGCTCGGTCAGGACGCGCACACGCTGCGCCAGGCCGTGGCGCGCCTGCGCGCGCTGGACATCGCGGTGGCGATCGACGACTTCGGCGTCGGCACCATGGCGCTGTCGCAGTTGCGCTCGCTGCCGGTGCGCGGGCTCAACCTGGGGCGCGCCTTCGTAGCCTCGCTGCCGGCCGACGGCGCTGCCGCGACGATCGCCTCGGCGATCGTGCAGATGGCGCGCGGCCTGCAGCTCGAGGTCACCGCCAAGGGCGTCGAGACCGACGAGCAGCGCCGCTGGCTGGCGGGCATCGGCTGCGGCCGCGTGCAGGGTCCGGGCGTCGCGCTGCCGATGCAGGCCCCCGCGTTCGCCGAGTGGCTGCAGGAGCAGGCGGCCTGAGCTGGGGCGGCGAACGCAGCGCGCCGCTCAAGCCTTCTCTTTCTTCTTCTTGAGCGGCCGCGCCCAGTTGCCGATCGTCGTCTGGCGCGCGCGCGCCACCGTCAACTGGCCGGCCGGTGCCGCCTTGCTGATGACGCTGCCGGCGCCGATGGTGGCACCGTCGCCCACCGTGATCGGAGCCACCAGCACGCAGTTGGAGCCCACGTGCACGTCGTTGCCGAGCACGGTGCGGTGCTTGGCGGCGCCGTCGTAGTTGGCGGTGATGCTGCCGGCGCCGTAGTTGACGCGCTCGCCGACCGTGCTGTCGCCCAGGTAGGCGAGGTGGTTGGCCTTGGCGCCGCGCGCCAGCGTCGAGTTCTTCACTTCGACGAAGTTGCCGATGTGCACCTCGGGGCCGAGCTGCGCGCCCGGGCGCAGCCGCGCGAACGGGCCCACCTGCGCGGCCTCGCCGATCGCGGCGTCGGTGAAGTGGCAGAACGGCAGCACCTCGGCGGCGGCGCCGATCGTCGTGTCGCGGATCACGCAGTGCGCGCCGATGCGGGCGCCGTCGCCGATCACCACGCGGCCCTCGAACACGCAGCCGACGTCGATCTCGACGTCGCTGCCGCACACCAGCTCGCCGCGCACGTCCAGGCGCGCCGGGTCGGCCAGCCGCACGCCGGCGGCCATCAGCGCGTCGGCGGTGCGGCGCTGCACGCGGCGCTCGAGGTCGGCCAGTTGCGCCGCGCTGTTGACGCCGAGCACCTCGGTCTCGTCGTGCGCGGCGTGGGTGACCACCGGCACGCCGTCGGCCACCGCCATCGCCACCACGTCGGTCAGGTAGTACTCGTGCTGCGCGTTGTCGTCGCGCAGGCGTGCCAGCCAGCGTTTCAGCGCGGCGGTCGGCGCCGCCATGATCCCGGCATAGACCTCGCGGATCTCGCGTTGCGCGGCGCTGGCGTCCTTGTGCTCGACGATGCCGCGTACGGCGCCGCCCTCGCGCACGATGCGGCCATAGCCGCCGGGGTCATCGAGCTGCAGCGTCAACAGCGCCAGCGCGCGGCCGTCGCAAGCGCGCGCCAGCTCGCGCGCGGTGTCGGTGCCGATCAGCGGCACGTCGCCGCTCAGGACGAGCGTCGCGCCGTCGCCGCCGAGCAGGGGCGCGGCCTGTTGCACGGCGTGCCCGGTGCCGAGCTGCGGCTGCTGGCGCACGCAGCGCACGTCGCGCGAGGCCACGCAGCGCTCGACCGCCTCGGCCGCATGGCCGGTGACGACCACCGTGCGGCGCGCCTGCAGCGCCGCGCAGGCGTCGAGCACGTGCAGCAGCAGTGGACGCCCCGCGAGCCGGTGCAACACCTTGGGCAGCGCGGACCTCATCCGTGTACCCTTACCCGCTGCCAAGACCACGATGTCGAGTGCCATGGTGTGTGCCCGGTCCGTGCTGGTTCGATTTCGATGCGCGATTATCGGCGCCGCCCTGGTGCTGCTCGCGGGCTGCAGCGCCGTGCGGCTGGGCTACGGTCAGGCGCCGCGCCTGGCGTACTGGTGGCTCGACGGCTACGTCGACTTCGACGCCGCGCAGGGCGAACGCGTGCGCGCAGCACTGGCCGACTGGTTCGCCTGGCATCGCGCCACGCAACTGCCCGACTACGCCGATCTGCTGGCCACCGCGCAGCGTCAGATCCTGGAGGACGCCACGCCGACCGAGGTGTGCCGGTGGGCCGACGACCTGCGCGATCGACTCGAAGCCGGCTACGAGCATGGCGTGCCCGCGCTGGCGGACCTGGTGCGCACCCTCACACCGCAGCAGCTGCAGCACATCGAGAGCCGCTACCGCAAGGCCGACGACGAGTTTCGCGACGACTACCTGCAGCCGACGCGTGCCGCGCAACTCGCTGCGTCGAACAAGCGGGCGATCGCGCGCGCCGAGATGATCTACGGCGATCTCGACGCCGCGCAGCGCACGCTGCTCGCGCAGGGCATCGCCGACTCGCCGTTCGATCCGCAGCGCTGGCTGGCGGAGCGGCAGGCGAGGCAGCGCGAGATCGTCGACACGCTGCGCACGCTGCAGGCCGAGCCTGCCGACCGCGCGCGCACCGAGGCGGCGTTGCGCCGGTTCGAGGCGCACGCGGTGAGGTCGCCGCGAGCAGCCTACCGCGAGTACCAGCAACGGCTGTTCGACTACAACTGCCGGCTGATCGCCCGCCTGCACAACAGCACGACGCCGGAGCAGCGGCGCCGCGGTGCCGACAAGTTGAGGGGCTGGGAGGGCGACCTGCGCGCGCTGGCCGGCCAGCAAGTCGGCTCGGCGCGCGCCGCGATCACGGCGCCAGCGGCACGGTGACGCTGTGCGGCACGTTGCCGCTCTTCGGGAAGTCGGCCAGCGCGGCACGGAACATCGCGGCCAGCGTCTCGGCGCTGTTGCTGTACGCGTCGCTGCGGGCGCGCGCCTCGTACAGCGGCGTGCCGCTGGCGGCGTCGCGCAGCATCAGCGCGACCTGGCGGTCGTAGTACCAGCCACCGTAGTAGCCGTAGCCGCCCCAGTAAGGGTAGGGGTAGCCGTAGGGGCCGAACCAGGGGCGGTGGTACCAACCCGGGAAGCCATGCCCGTACCAGCCGCCGTACCACCACGGGTCGCCCCACGGCCCCGCGTCGTAGCGCGTGACGCGTGCGCCGACTTGAACCAGGACGTCGGGCTTGGCGCCCGGCGCCGCCGCGGTGAAGCCCTTGGCGGCGAGCGCGGCATGCGCCGCGTCTTCGAGCATCTGTTGCTCGGGCTGGTCCTGCTGCGACGGCAGTCGATCGAAGGCGTACGTGCCCGGTGCGCGGCCCGCCGGCCACTGCCCGTAGCTGGCGATCTGCGCCTGCAGCGCCGTCACCGACGCGCAGCCGGCCATCAGGGCCGCGGCCACCACCATGAACGCGAAGCGTGCCAATCCCATCATTGATGCCTCGGCATACGTGTGAGGCAGCCGCCTGCTTCCGCGCTTTACACGACGCGCACCGGCTGCTCGACCCGCGCGTCGCCGCAATCCTCGTCGTCGTCGAATGCCTTGTCGCCGTCTCGATCGGCCACGCCGCTGACTTGGAGTGTGGTGAACGGATGCAGGTTCCGGTCCATCAGGTGCGACGGCGTGATGCGGCCCATCGCGGCGGCCATGTTGTCGATGCGGCCGGGGTAGCGCCGCTCCCACTCGCGCAGCATCTGCTTGATCTGTGCGCGCTGCAGGTCGGCCTGGTTGCCGCAGAGGTTGCACGGGATGATCGGAAAGCGCCGCTGCTCGGCCCAGCGCTCGAGATCGCTCTCGGCCACGTAGGCCAGCGGCCGGATCACCATGTGACGCCCGTCGTCGCTCACCAGCTTGGGTGGCATGCCCTTCATGCGCGCGCCGAAGAACATGTTCATCAGCAGCGTGGCCACCATGTCGTCGCGATGGTGACCGAGCGCGATCTTGGTGGCGCCGAGTTCGTCGGCCACCCGGTAGAGCACGCCACGGCGCAACCGCGAGCACAGCGAGCACATCGTCTGGCCCTCGGGCACAAGGCGCTTGACGATCGAATAGGTGTCCTGCTCCTCGATGCGAAACGGCACGCCGCGCGCGTGCAGGTACTCGGGCAGCACATGCGCCGGGAAGCCGGGCTGCTTCTGATCGAGGTTGACCGCCACCAGCCCGAACGGCATCGGCGCGCGCGCGCGCAGGCCGAGCAGGATGTCGAGCAGCGCGTAGCTGTCCTTGCCGCCGGAGACGCACACCATGACCTTGTCGCCCGGCTCGATCATGGCGAAGTCGCCGATCGCCCGGCCCACCTGGCGGTGCAGCCGCTTGGCCAGCTTGTTGGCTTCGAAGCGCTGGCGGCGCTCCGACTGCGGCAGCGGCTCCTGCGTGACTGTATTCATGCGGCACCTCGGGGGTTCTGTGGCAGGCGCACCTCGACGCTGACCGAGTCGCAGTCGGCGAACACCTGCGGCTTGGCCACGCGCACGCGCGCGGCGGCGACGCCGGGCAGTGCGAGCGCGCGCTGCGCGATGCGGCCGGCCAGCGTCTCCAGCAGATGGGTGTGCTCGCGCTCGGCCTCGGCCTTGGCCAGCTCGCGCAGGGCCCGGTAGTCGAGCACCTGCGACAGCTCGTCGCGCACCGGCACGACGGGCGCGTCGGGCATGTCGACCGACACGCTGATCAGCACCGGCTGAGGGGCGCCGAACTCGTGCGCCAGCACGCCGACCTGGGCCAGCACGTGCAGGCCTTCGAGGGTGATGGTTCTCATGGGGCAGGGATCTTGGAATCGGTGAACGCGAAGTCGCGCGCACGCGGCTGCAGGTGGCTGCCGGCGTCGATCAGCACCGTGCTGCCGGTGATCGCCGGATTCTCGAGCACGAAGCGCACCGCATGCGCGACGTCGCGCGCCTCGACGCCGTGCCCGAGCGGGCCCCGCGCCTTCAGCGCGGCCAGGCGCTGCGGGTCGATCTGCGGGCCTTCGAGCGTCAGGCCCGGTGCCACGCCGCACACGCGCAGCACCGGTGCCAGCGCGCGCGCCAGCAGCGGCGTGGCTGCATGCAGCGCCGCCTTCGACAGCGTGTACGACAAGTGGTCGGGGTTGGGATTGAACAGCTTCTCGTCGAGCAGGTTGACCACGCAGCCGTCGCTGCCGTCCCAGCCGCCATGCGTGCGATGCGCGTGCAGCGCGCGCGCCAGCACGATCGCCGGCGCGACGTTGCTGCGCCAGTGGCGCGCCAGCGTGTCGTAGCGCAGGCTCGCGACGTCGTCGTGCTCGAACAGCGAGGCGTTGTTCACCAGCGCGGCCAGGCGCCCCATGCGTTGCACCACCTGCGGCAGCAGCGCCTCGCATTGCGCCTCGTCGGCGAGGTCGGCGGCGAACGCCTCGGCCTGCGCGCCGGCCGCGCGCAGCGCCGCGACGGTGTCGAGCGCGGCGGCCTGCGAGCGGCGGTAGTGCACGGCGACGTTCCAGCCGTGCGTGGCCAGCTCGAGCGCGATCGCGCGCCCCAGGCGCCGGGCGGCGCCGGTGACGATCACGAGCCTGCGTTCGGTCATGGTTCCTACAATGCGGCGATGAGGGTGAGCGCGGAGCCAGACAGTGTATCGAGCCGGCTGCACGCGACGATCGCGCAGGCCATCGAGGCCGCGGGCGGCTGGCTGCCGTTCGATCGCTACATGGCGCTGGCGCTGTATGCACCGGGGCTCGGCTACTACGCCCGCGCCGAGCAGCCGTTCGGCCTATGGCCTGGCGGCAGCGACTTCGTCACCGCGCCCGAGCTGACCCCGCTGTTCGGTCAGGCGCTGGCGCGCCAGCTCGCGCAGGCGCTCGCGGCGTGCGACATCGACACCGTGATCGAGTTCGGCGCCGGATCGGGCGCGCTGGCCGAGACGCTGCTCGACACGCTCGCGCCCGCGGCGCTGAGGCACTACGACATCGTCGAGGTATCGGGCGCGCTGCGCTCGCGCCAGGCTGCGCGGCTGGCGCGCTTCGGCGATCGCGTGCGCTGGCTGGAGCACCTGCCCGCAGCGATCACCGCGGTGGCGATCGGCAACGAAGTACTCGACGCGATGCCGGTGCAGTTGATCGCCTTCGACGGCGCGCACTGGCACGAGCGCGGCGTGGCGCTCGACGGGGGCGGGCTCGTCTGGGCCGACCGTGCCACCGCGCTGCGGCCGCCGCACGACGCCGACTTCGCTGCGGGTAGCGTGACCGAGCTGCACGCGCAGGCGCACGCGTTCATCGCTACGCTGGGCCGGGTGATGCGTCGCGGCGCCGCGTTCTTCATCGACTACGGCTTCCCGGCGGCCGAGTACTACCACCCGCAGCGCAGCGGCGGCACGTTGATGTGCCATCGCGCGCACCGCGTGGACGACGACCCGCTGCGCGATGTCGGGCGCAAGGACATCACCGCGCACGTCGATTTCACGGGGATCGCGCTGGCGGCGCAGGATGCCGGGTTCGACGTCGTTGGCTACACGTCGCAGGCGCGCTTCCTGATCAACTGCGGGCTGCCCGAGGCGATGCAGCGCGCTGCAGCCGCGGCACGCGCTGCTGCGCACCCGCTGATCGCCGAGCATGAGATGGGCGAGCTGTTCAAGGTGATCGGCCTGGCCAAGGGCTGCCGCCTCGATGCGCTGGGCTTTGCCGACGGCGATCGCACGCACCGGCTGTAGCGCGCTCGAGCGCGCGGCGCTGCGCGGCGTTCGCGCCGCCTGGACGCTCAGTCTTCGATCGACCACTGGTGCGCGCAGTTGCGGCAGCACACCATGACGGTCTGCGAGGCAGGCCGCACTTCGACCAGGGTGAAGCGGGCGTAGGTGCCGCAGGCCGGACAGTCGGCCTGATTGGCCGCGTGCTCGGCGTGCATCAGCAGGAAGAGGTAGCGGCGCAAGGCCCACAGTCCGACGCCGGCCGAAACGATGACGGCCAGCGCATCGACCAGTTGGTCGCCCCACCCGCTGAAGAGCCCCGTCGCCTCGACGGCACCCAGCAGGGCCACTGCGCACAGGAGGGTCAGCGCTAGGTGGGCGTGGCTCGCCAGCAGCTCGCGCTCGTACCACTTGCGAAAGCCGAGGCGGCGGATACCGTCGACCAACTGCATGGTCCGCCTTATGCCGCAGTTCGCGCGGCGCCGGTACACGGCGGCTCAAGTCCGAGCGAATGCCAGGGTGATTGCCTGCAGCCGGGCGTCGCGCAGCGCCCGACCGAGCGCCGTGCCGCCGCGTTCGCGCAGCGGCGCCGGCAGCGACGCGACGCGCACCGCAGCGGCAGCGTGCAGCCCGCGGCGCACGAGCGCGCAGCGCTGCCGCAGCGTGCCCGCGACGGCCTCATCGTCCGACGCCGCGGCCAGGGCGCCGAAGGCGACCAGCGCATCCTCCAGCCGCTCCGGCCGCCGCCAGGCATCACAGCGCTGCAGCAGCGCCAGGCACTGCGGCGCTTCGAACGCTGCATCGCCGCGCTGCAGCAGCGGTCGCTCGCGCGCCGCCAGCAGCGCCAGTTCGCGGCAGTCGTTGTCGACGCGCCAGCGCTCGCACAGCGCGCGCAGGCGGGGCTGGCCGTCGGTGGTGCCGCCGGCCGTGGTGTCCAGCGCGTGGCACAGGCAGGCGAAGCGCAGCCGCAGGCGCGGCGGCGCCGCGTCGAGCGCACGCAGCGACCACTGGCGCGGCGCGACGTCGGCCAGGCCGATGTCGAGCGTCGGCGCCAGCCGCGCCAAGGCGCCCCAGGCTCGCAGCAGCTCGAACATGCGGCTCGGCCGGGCCTCGCACAGCCCGTGCGCCACCTCCTGCCACACCCGTTCGGGCACCAGGGCATCGACCTCGCCCTCGGTCACCAGGCGCAGCAGCAGGGCCTGCGTGTCGTCGGCGATCGAGAACCCGGGCCAGCGCGCGGCGAAGCGGGCGACGCGCAGCAGCCGTACCGGGTCATCGGCGAACGCCGGCGAGACGTGGCGTAGCACGCGCTGCTCGAGGTCGCGCCGGCCGCCGAAGGGATCGATCAGGCCGCCGCCATCGGGGTCTTCGGCGATGGCATTGATCGTCAGGTCGCGCCGCTCGAGATCCTGCTCGAGGGTGACGTCGGGCGCCGCATGGAACACGAAGCCGCGATAGCCGCGGCCGGCCTTGCGCTCGGTGCGCGCCAGCGCGTACTGCTCGTGCGTCACCGGGTGCAGGAAGACCGGAAACTCGCGTCCCACTGGCGTGTAGCCGGCAGCGACCAGCTGCTCGGGGGTGGCGCCGACGACGACCCAGTCGCGATCGCGCACCGTTTCGCCGAGCAGGCGGTCGCGCACCGCACCGCCGACGACGTAGGCCTTCATCGGGCGCCGCGGCCGCCGCGCGCTCGCATCAAGGCAACTCGCCGTCGATCGCCGGTGCGGTGGTCTCGCGCGGCCCGATCGCGCCGCTGCCGAGCCAGGTCTTCAGCGACACCATGCGGCTGCCGTTGAGCATCGACGCATAGACCGCGGCGTTGGACAGCACCTTCTTCACGTAGTCGCGCGTCTCGCTGAACGGAATGTTCTCGGCCCAGATCGCCGGCTCGACCGGCGGGCCTTCGCGCCAGCGGCGCGGCCGCGTGGGACCGGCGTTGTACGCCGCTGCGGCCATCGCCTGCGAGCCGCCGAAATCCTCGAGCACGAGCTTCAGGTAGCTGGTGCCCAGCTTCAGGTTGACCGCCGGGTCGGCGATCTGCTCGGGCTTGAAGTCGAGCGCCAGCTTGTGTGCGATCCAGCGCGCGGTCTTGGGCATCAGCTGCATCAGCCCCACCGCGCCGACCGCGGAGCGAACGTCGGGAATGAAGCGCGACTCCTGGCGGATCATGCCGAACACATAGGCCGGGTCGAGACCGTTCTCCCGGCTCTGCGCCAGCACGATCTCGCGGAACGGCGTCGGGTAGCGCTGCTCCAGGTCGATGTCCTGGCGCGTGCGGTCGCTGGTGTTGATGCAGCGGTCCCACACCTCGCGCTGGCACGCCAGCTCCGCAGCGGCGAACAGTTCGCGCTCGCTCATGCCGCGCAAGGTGTAGTTCCATTCGCGCACACCTTCGTTGCGCAGCCCCAGGCCGATCAGCAGCAGCGCGCGCTCGAGGCCTGGCGTGTCGCGCGCCTTGGCGAGATCGGCCTCGTCGGGCGCCAGGGCCAGCGACGGCAGATCGGGCGTGAAGCTCAGCTCCTCGGCAGCGAGCTTGCCGTAGAAGCTCAGCGGCCCCGCGATTCCCGCCAGCAGCGCGCGCGCCCGCTCGCGTTGCGCCAGGCCGTCGCTGCTGTCGTCGGCGGTGGCCGTCAGCGCGCGGGCCTTCCAGTACACCCACGTCGGCTCGGCCCGCTCGGCCTCGCTCATCGCGCCGATCGCCCGCAGCACCAGCGGCCAGCGCTCGGCGTCGCTGCCGGCGCGCAGCGCGCTGCGCGCGGCCCAGCCGAGCATGTCGTCGGTCCACGGCGGGTTCGGCGTCGAATCGGTCAGGGTGGCGAACGCGCGCTGGTAGTACCTCGGCGCATCCGTCGACAGGCGAATCGCGGCCTGCTTGCCGATCACCGCCCACGCCCACGCTGCGCGCTCGGCGCCGAGCGTCTTGTGCCAGCGCTCGTCCATCAGCGCGGCCGCGGCGTCGGGGTCGCTGGTGGCGGTGCGGATGATCGCCAGCAGCGCCAGCTCGGCCTGCTGCGGCGTCAGCGTCGCGCCGCGGCGTCGCAGTTGGCGAACGGGGTTGTCGAGCAGCTCGGCGACATCGCTGGCGGCCTGGGTGCCGATCAACGGTGCCGTGGCGCGCGCGGCCCGCGGCCGATTGGCCTCGACAGCCAGACGCAGCTTCAGCCAGATGTCGACGGCGCGGAACACCTTGGACTCGGCCAGACGGCTGGCCATCAGCGTGCAGCCGTCGTCGACGTCGCGCTGCGCCAGCCACAGCGAACGCGCCGCCTCGTAGACGCGCTTGCCGGCGATGTGCAGGGTGAGCTGCCAGTAGCAGCTGACCTCGCGGTCGTCGTTCATGCGGAACCGCGGGTAGTCCTGAACGAACGACACCCAGTTGCGGCGGCGGCCGAGTTCGAGCAGCCAGTCGTTGCGCAGGCGGTCTTCGACGTAGCTGCCGCTCCAGCGCCGATAGAAGGCTTCGACTTCGTTGACCGTGGCCTCGCCGATGCGGTTGCCGAGCTCCCAGTAGTCGACCCACTGCGCCAGCGGGTGCTTGTCGGCCAGCGTGGCGTTGCGCAGCGACGCCAACTGCTTGCCGTCGCGCTTGCGCAGCGCTTCGTGCGCTTGGAGGATCGGGTCGTTCGGCGGCGGTGCCGCGGTGGCGATCGCGCTGCCCAGCCACAGCGCGAGCCACGCCACGCGCAAGCAGACAAGCAGGGAAGACATCGACATCGAACGACAGCCGGGTAGCGCGTGATCCGTTTGGCTGGCCACGGCGGCGCACGCTCACGCGACGGCACTGTAGCGCAGCGTGCCGCGTGCGGCGCGCAGAGGGTGCACGAATGCAGGGGCGATTCAGCGCTCGCGCGAGGTGCGGTACGGTTCCTCGAACTGCAGGAAATCGCGCTCGGCCAGCGCATCGCGCAACCAGGCCGTGACCCCCGGGCTCGCGAATACGCGCTCGGCGTAGGCTCGGGCCTGTGCATCGAGCGGCAGCGCGTAGGTGCGGATGCGCCCGACCACCGGCGCGAAGTAGGAGTCGGCGATGCCGAACTCGCCGAACAGGAACGGGCCGCCGCTGGTGCGCAATGCGTCGACCCACATGGCCTGCAGGCGCTGCAGGTCGGCGCGCACGGCGGGCTGCTCGCGCAGCACCCGCTCGCCCACCTCGGGCAGCGACGCCTCGATGTTCTGCGGGCATGCGCCGCGCAGCGCCGCGAAGCCCGAATGCATCTCGGCGCACAGGCTGCGCGCGCGGGCGCGCTCGCGCACGCCGCGCGGCCACAGCGGGTGCTGGCCGAAGCGCTCGGCCAGGTACTCGGCGATGGCCAGGGTGTCCCAGACCGCCAGGCCGTCGTCGACCAGCACCGGCACCTGCCCGGTCGGTGCCACCTCGGCGATGCGCTGTTTGAACAGCGAGCCGGTCTCCATGTCGTCGAAGCGGACCATCACCTCGTCGAAGGGAAGCGCGAAGTGCCGCATCAACACCCACGGCCGCATCGACCACGACGAGTAGTTCTTGTTGCCGATGTAGAGCTGCATGCATCTCCCAAGGGTTGGCCGATCGCATCGTAGTGCGTGCGTCGCGACCGTGCGATGAGCGTTCGGCATCGCCACGATGCCGGGGCCGCATCGCGGCCGGGCGATGTCAGCCGCGGTCCGGCGCGGCGTTGGCCTCGCCGAGCGCGCGCCGCGTCGCGTCGGCCTCGCTGCGCGCCCATTGCACGAAGCGCGTCAGCTCGGACCGTTGCTGCGCGAGCGGCAGCTCGATCAGGTAGTAGCCATAGGTGCCGGCGATGCGGCAGCGGCCGTCGAACAACTCCACCAGTTCGCCGCCTTCGAGCAGATCGTGCACCAGGGCCAGCCGTGCCAGCGCGATGCCCTGGCCGGCCAGCGCCCCTTGCACCTGCTGATAGGTGAAATTCAGGTACAGCCAGCGCTGCGGCTGCAGGCCGCTCATGCCGTGCTCGTCGAGCCAGCGCCGCCAGCTGAGTTGGTACGACGTGCTCGGCCGCGGGTCGTCTTCTTCGAGCAGCGTGTGGCGCGCCACGTCCGCAGGTTGATCCAACGGCGGCGCGGCCCCCGCACGCGCCTGCGCCAGCAGGTGCGGGCTGGCCACCGGCGTGATCAGTTCCCCGAACATGCGCTCGGCGATCGGCGGGGCCGCGGCAGGCTCGCAGTAGCGCAGCACGACGTCCTGCTCGGGGTCGTCGAGCGAGGTCAGGTGGTCGGTCGTCGACAGGCGGATGTCGAAGTCGGGGTTGGCCTTCTGGAACGCGGCCAGCCGCGGCATCAGCCACAGCGAGGCGAACGACGCGAAGGTCGACACGCTGACCCTCGGCCTGCCACCGCGAACGCGGAGATCGCGCACCACGCGGTCGAGCTGGTCGACCAGCGGCGTGACCGTGTGCCGCAGCGCGATCCCTGCCGCGCTCAGCTCGACGTGCCGTGTGCCGCGATTGAACAGCGGTGTGCCGAGGTCGTCCTCCAGCGACTTGATCTGGCGGCTGATCGCGCTTTGCGTGAGGTGCAACTCGTCGGCCGCCGCGCTGAACGAGAGCCGCCGCGCGACGGCCTCGAAGGTGCGCAGGTGGGTAAGTTGCAGCGGGCGTTGTCGCGGAATCCTTTTCATGAATATGCGTCATCAATTGGTGGCACACAAGTCATTGGACTTAGCCCTTCATCGTGTTCACGATCACCTCTGCGAATTCAACTTGATCGAGCCGAATTCCGGCAGTTGATCGAACGGAGCAATTCATGATGATTCTGCAGCACCAAGCAACTGCGTCCTGGCTTGCCGACGGGCCGCTGGCCGCATCTGGCTTGGTACGCCTGCGGGCTCGCCGGGCTGGCCGGCTGGCGGTCTGCAGCGGGCGGGTGTGGGTGACCCGCCAGGGCGACCTCGACGACCACGTGCTCCAAGCCGGTCAGGCGCTGGCGATCGGCGCCCACCAGGACGTGGTGATCGAGCCCTGGCAAGGCGGCATGTCGGCGCGCCTGGCGTGGCGCAGCGATCAGCCGCGGCCCTTGGTCGCGCGCGTGCTCGCTGCCCTGGCCGCCACCGCGCGCTGCTGGCTTGCCCCGCTGCGCGTCGGTCGCTGAACCGGTTTGGACTTGAGCGCAGCGGCCAGCGACAGACGTGCCCACGGCGCCATCGCGCGCGGCGAATCGAGCGCCTCGTCGGGCGCCGACCAATACCCGAGCGTGACCGCCGAGCGATCGCGCCGCGAGTAGGCGAACGGCGAGCAGCCGGCGCGCTCGAACGCCGGCTGCGAGCTGGCGTCGGTCTTCATGTACAGGCGCTCGTCGGCGATCAGCGCGACAAACAGGTCGTCGACATACAGGCCGTGGCCACCGAACATGCGCCGCGCTCGCACCGACCCCAGCGGCGCGAGCAGGTCGAGGCAATGCGAGACGAACGGCGACGGACCCTGCACGAAAGCCAGTGTAAGAGCAGGGGCGGCGGCACAATCGCCGCATGAGACCCCCAAGCTCACTGCGTTCGCGGCCCCCCGAGGGGGCGCGTCATCGCCTTCGGGCGGCCGGGCGCCGATGACATGAGACCCCCAAGCTCACTTCGTTCGCGGCCCCCCGGGGGGGCGCGTCATCGGCTTCGGGCGGCCGGGCGCCGATGACATGACGCTGCCGTTCCCGCTGCCACTCGAGCCTGCGCGCGACAAGGCCACTTTGCGCCGGCAGCTGCAGGCCGAGCGGCAGGCGATGTCCGATCGTCATCAGCGTGCGATGCACTTGCAGGAGGTGCTGCGCGTGTGGCTGCTGACGCGGCGCGACACCAGCATCGGCGCCTACTGGCCGATCAAGGCCGAATTCGATGCGCTGCCGGCGCTGTACCGCTGGAGCGAGGTCGACAGCGCGCGCCGCATCGGCCTGCCGGTGATCGACCGCGACTCGCGCCAGTTGCGGTTTCACGTCTGGTTCCCCGGTTGCCCGATGGAGGAAGACGCCTACGGCATCCCCAAGCCCAAGGGCACCGAGCTGTTCGAGCCGACCCTGCTGCTGGTGCCGTGCGTCGGTTATGGCCCGATGGGTACGCGGCTGGGCTACGGAGGCGGCTTCTACGACCGCACGCTGGCGGCGCTGCAGCCGCGGCCCGCAGCGGTGGGCGTGGGCTATGCGCACGGCTTCGTGCCGTGGCTGGTACCCGAGCCGCACGACATGCCGCTCGATGCGATGCTCACCGAAGACGGTGTCGCTTGGCAGCGCGACGACTGATGTCGCGTGCGCATCGCCGCGCGGCGGGCGATGCGTGTCACACCGAGGTCAGCAACTCCGGGCCCAGCGGATGGTTCTGGCCGCCGCGGTGCGCGATCTTCAGCGCACCGACTCGGTTGCCCAGTGTCACGCAGCGCTCCAGCGGCCAGCCTTGCTGCAGGCCGTGCAGCAGCGCGCCGCGCAGCGCGTCGCCGCAGCCGGTGGGGTCGACGATGCGGGTGGCCGGCACGCCGGGCACGTGCGTGCGCCGCCCGCGCTGCCACACGTCGCAGCCCTGAGCGGCCAGCGTCACCACGACGCCGCGCAGACGGCTGTCCGACAACGCTTGCAGCGTGGTTCCCATGCGGTCGCACAGCATCTTCGCCTCGTAGTCGTTGAGCGCGATCCAGCTCGCCTGATCGACCAGATGGCGCAGCGCGTCGCCGTCGAACATCGGCAGCTGCTGGCCGGGGTCGAACACGAACGGGATCTGCAAGTCGTGCAGCTGCCGGGCGTTCTGCAGCATCGCGTCGCGGCCGTCGGGGGCGATGATCGCCAGTTCGATTCCCTTGTCGGCCGGCACCGACGTCGCGTGCGCCAGCTGCATCGCGCCCGGGTGAAACGCGGTGATCTGGTTGTTGTCGGTGTCGGTGATGATGATCGCCTGCGCGGTGTAGCTGGCGCTCGCCACGTGCACCAGCGAGGTGTCGAGCCCCCAGCCCGCGAGGCGGGCCAAGTAGTCCTGGCCGTCGCTGCCGAGCGCCGCCTTGACCAGTGGCGTGCCGCCCAGCAGCCGCAGCGTGTAGGCGATGTTGCCGGCGCAGCCGCCGAACTCGCGACGCAGCGTCGGCACCAGGAACGAGACGTTCAGGATGTGCACCTGGTCGGGCAGGATCTGCTGCGCGAAGCGGCCCGGGAAGTCGGTGATGGTGTCGAACGCCAGCGAACCGCAGATCAAAACGGACATATCGCTCCCGGATTCAAGGGTAGAAGATCTCGATCGTGTAGCCGGCCAGCGTGCGCTCGGCCGACATCA
>DASURM010000044.1:0-9055 GCA_036280035.1 Burkholderiaceae bacterium
GCCGAGGAGACCGGCCTTCCGGTGCTGGTGGCCGAGGATCCGCTGACCTGCGTGGTTCGCGGCTGCGGCATGGCACTGGAGCGCATGGAGCGCCTGGGGTCGATCTTCACGTCCGAGTGACCTGCCGCGCGGCGCGGACACGATTTGCGCATTCACTGACCTGAAACCCCATGCCGCTGGGGACGCTCGATCGCACCCCGCCGCCCTTCTTTCGACAAGGGCCCTCGGCGCTGACCAAGCTGGCGGTGTTCTCGGCGCTCGCGATCTTCCTGATGGCGGCCGACTCGCGCCTGAAGTACACGCAGCCGATCCGCGCCGTGCTGGCCACCGCGCTGCTGCCGGTGCAGCGCGCGCTGCTGGTGCCGGTGGAACTGGTCGCGAACGGCAGCGAGTATCTGAGGGGCCTGGACCACGCCATCGTCGGCGAGCGCGACGCCAGCGCCAAGCTCGCCGCGCAGGCCGAGCGCGCGGCGCGGGTCGAACAACTCGCCGCCGAGAACGCGCGCCTGCGCGCGCTGCTCGGCCTGCGGCCGGCGCTCACCGTCAGAACGCACACCGCCGAGGTGCTGTACGAGGCCACCGACCCGTACTCGCGCAAGTTGTTCATCGACCGCGGGTCGACGCAGGGCGTTCTGCTCGGCTCGCCGGTGATCAACGACTCCGGCGTGCTCGGGCAGGTCACGAGGGTCTACCCGTTATCGGCGGAGATCACGCTGCTGGGCGACAAGGACGCCGCGATCCCGGTGTTCAACCCGCGCACGCAGCAGCGCAGTGCAGCGTTCGGAGTCGGCGACGGCGAGCAGATGGAGTTGCGCTTCATGGCCGGCAACGCCGACGTGCAGGTCGGCGACCTGCTGACTACCAGCGGCGTCGATGGCGTGTACCCGCCGGGACTGGCCGTGGCGACGGTCGTCAAGGTCGAGCGCAAGGCCGACTCCGGCTTCGCCCGCATCGTCCTGCGGGCCAAGGCACAGTCCGACGGCGTGCGCCACGTGCTGGTACTCGATCCGCTGTCGGCACAGATGCCGCAGCGGCCCGAACCGGAGACGGAGACAACTGCCAAGCCGCGCAAGGGGGCCAAGCGATGACGCGGCAGCCGGCGCGGGCTCTGTGCCAGCAGCGCCGACGCGGAGGGCGCGCGCCATGATCATGCCGCGCGGGGCCGACCAGCTGTTGCTGCCGGTCAACCCGCTGTTCATCGCGGCATCGCTGCTGGTCGCGCTCGGTTTCAACCTGATCCCGCTCGGACGCCAGGCCGCGATACCGGACCTGCTGGCGCTGGTGCTGGTGTTCTGGAACGTGCACCAGCCGCTGCGCGTCGGGGTAGGCATCGCGTTCGCGCTCGGCCTGCTGATGGACGTGCATCAGGGCGCCTTGTTCGGTCAGCACGCGCTGGCGTATACGCTGCTGAGCTTCCTCGCGGTCTCGATGCACCGGCGCCTGCTGTGGTTCTCGGTGCTCGAGCAGGCGCTTCAGGTGTGGCCGCTGTTTGCCGCTGCGCACGCGGTGTCGCTCGCGGTGCGTCTGGTGTCCGGCGGCAGCTTCCCCGGCTGGCAGCTGCTGATCGCGCCGACCCTCGAGGCCGCCCTTTGGCCGCTGGCGGCGTGGGTGCTGCTGGCGCCGCAGCGGCGCGCACCCGACCCGGACGAGAATCGGCCTCTCTAGGGCCTGTTCACACTACGGACGCCAGATGCGTTGCCACCCGAATGCCCGCGCGCGTCGTTGCAAATCCTCGCCGGGTGTCCAACCCGGCTGCGGTTTGCGTCTAGCTCGCGGGCATTCGGGTGGCAACCCGTTCGGGAGCGGGCCTGGCAAGCCGCAGGGCGTCGTTGAACTCCTTGCTCGGGCGTCCAGCCCGAGCTGCGTCGTCCGCCTAGCCCTGCGGCTTGCCGGGCCCGCTCGCACTGGCGTCCGTAGTGTGAACAGGCCCTAAGCGAACCCGTATGACCGAACTGCGCAATGTCGAGCAGGAGCTGAGCCGCTTTCGCGGCCGGCTGTTCGCAGCGGCGATGTTCGTGCTGTTGGGCTTCTCGCTGATCAGCGCGCGGCTGGCCTGGCTGCAGATCTGGAGGCACGACGAACTGTCGACGCAGGCCGAGGCCAACCGCATCGCGGTGGTGCCGATCGTGCCCAACCGCGGCCTCATTCTCGACCGCAACGACGTCGTGCTGGCGAGCAACTACTCGGCCTACACGCTGGAGATCACGCCGTCGCGGCTGAAGGCCGATGTCGACAGCGTGATCGACGAACTGGCGCAGGTGGTCGACATCCAGCCGCGCGACCGCAAGCGCTACAAGCGGCTGACCGACGACAGCAAGAGCTTCGAGTCGCTGCCGATCCGCACCAAGCTGACCGACGAAGAGGTGGCCCGCTTCATCGCGCAGCGCTTCCGCTTTCCCGGCGTCGACGTGCGCGCGCGGCTGTTCCGTAACTACCCGCTGGGCGAGACCGGCGCGCACCTGATCGGCTACATCGGCCGCATCAACCAGGCCGAGAAGAAGGAGATGGAGGAGTGGGACGAGGACCGGCAGGCCAACTACAAGGGCACCGAGCACATCGGCAAGCTCGGGCTCGAGCAGAGCTATGAAGACGACCTGCACGGCACCACCGGCTACGAAGAGGTTGAAACCAGCGCCGGCGGCCGTGCGGTGCGGCGGCTCGACCACCACGGCGCGACCCCGGGCAACACGCTGCATCTGTCGGTGGACATCAAGCTGCAGGCGCTGGTGGAGGATCTGTTCGGCGAGCGCCGCGGCGCGCTGGTGGCGATCGACCCGCGCGACGGTGAGGTGCTGGCGCTGGTCAGCAAGCCGACCTTCGACCCCAACCTGTTCGTCGATGGCATCGATATCGACAGCTGGCGCGAACTGAACGAGTCGATCGACAAGCCGCTGCTGAACCGGGCGCTGCGCGGCACCTATCCGCCGGGTTCGAGCTTCAAGCCGTTCATGGCGATGGCGGCCCTGAACACCGGCAAGCGCAACCCCAACACCGTGATCTTCGACGGCGGCACCTTCCAGTTCGGCAACCACACCTTCCGCAGCCACGGCGACAAGGGGCTCGGGCCGGTGGACATGGTGCGTTCGATCGTCAAGTCGAGCAACGTCTACTACTACTCGCTGGCCAACGAGATGGGCGTCGACCTGATGTACGAGCAGCTGTCGCCGTTCGGCTTCGGGCGCAAGACCGGCATCGACATCGACGGCGAGGTCACGGGGCTGCTGCCGTCCACCGAGTGGAAGCGCAGAGCGTACAAGCGCCCTGAGATGCAGAAATGGTATGCCGGCGAGACGATCTCGCTGGGCATCGGGCAAGGCTACAACAACTTCACCGCGCTGCAGATGGCCAACGCGGTGAGCACGCTGGTGTCCGGCGGGCAGCGCCACCAGCCGCGACTGGTACGGCAGATCGAGGACGTTGTCACGCGCGAGCGCAAGCGCACAACCAGCGACCCGCTCGAGCCGCTGCACCTGAAGCGCGAGCACGTCGAGCTGGTGACGCGCGCGATGTACGGAGTGACGCAGGAGGGCACCTCGGTGCGTTCGTTCATCGGCGCTAAGTACAAGAGCGGCGGCAAGACCGGCACTGCGCAGGCGGTGTCGATCAGGGCCAACGAGAAGTACAACGCCGCCAAGCTCGAGGAGCACCAGCGCGACCATTCGATCTACATCGCCTTCGCGCCGCTGGAGGCACCCACCATCGCGCTGGCCGTGGTGGTCGAGAACGCCGGCTTCGGCTCGGATGCGGCGGCGCCGATCGCGCGCCGGGTGTTCGACTACGAGCTGCTGCACCAGGTGCCGAGCCTGGAAGACATGGCGCTCGTGCGCCAGGGCAAAGCCACCACCCCGGTCGGCAAACCGCGCCCGGCCGAGGATTACCTGCTGCCGGGTGCCACGCCGGCCGGCGACCCGCGCGGGGCGATGCCATGAGCGCCGTGTTCGAGCAACCCACGCTGTGGGAGCGCGTGCGGCCGATGTTCGGTGGCTTCGACGCGACGCTCGGCCTGGTGGCGCTGCTGCTGGCCGCGACTGGCCTGATCACGATGTACTCGGCCGGCTACGACCACGGCACGCGCTTCGTCGACCATGGCCGCAACATGGCGCTGGCCTTCGGCATCATGTTCGTGGTGGCGCAGATCCCGCCGCAGAAGCTGATGGGGCTGGCACCGCCGCTGTACGTGCTCGGTGTGGCGCTGCTGCTGCTGATGCTGGTACCCGGCTTCGGCGTCACCAAGAAGGGCGCGACGCGCTGGCTCGACCTGGGGCTGGTGATCCAGCCGAGCGAGATCCTGAAGATCGCGATGCCGATGATGCTGGCCTGGTGGTTCCAGAAGCGCGAGGGCCGGCTGCACGCGCTCGACTTCGCGATCGCGACGCTGCTGCTGCTGGTGCCGGTGGGGCTGGTGGTCAAGCAGCCCGACCTCGGCACCGCGATCCTGATCCTGTCGGCGGGCCTGTACGTGATCTTCTTCGCCGGGCTGTCGTGGAAGCTGATCGTGCCGGTGCTCGTGCTCGGCGCCGCCGGCGTGATCGCGCTGGTGGTCAGCCAGGACCGCCTGTGCGACGCCGACTTCGCGTGGCCGATGCTGCGCGAGTATCAGAAGCACCGCATCTGTACCTTGCTCGATCCGACCACCGACCCGTTGGGCAAGGGCTTTCACATCATCCAGGGCATGATCGCCATCGGCTCGGGCGGCGTCACCGGCAAGGGCTTCATGAACGGCACGCAGACGCACCTGGAGTTCATCCCCGAGCGCACCACCGATTTCATCTTCGCCGCCTTCGGCGAGGAGTTCGGCCTGCTCGGCGCGGTGGGCCTGCTGATCGGCCTGACGCTGCTGATCCTGCGCGGGTTGATGATCGCCGCCGAGGCGCCCACGGTGTTCGCACGGCTGCTGGCGGGCGCCATCACGCTGAGCTTCTTCACCTACGCCTTCGTCAACATGGGCATGGTCAGCGGGGTGCTGCCGGTGGTGGGCATCCCGTTGCCGTTCATCAGCTACGGCGGCACCGCGATGGTCACGCTCGGGCTCGGGCTCGGGCTGCTGATGTCGATCGCGCGCAGCCGCCCGCTGATGCGCAGTTGATGGCGCGGGTTGCGGACCGCGACGCTCGGCATGATCGCCGCTCTTCCGAAGGGCGCGCGGCGACCCGCCGACCAGCGGCACGATCGCCAGCCGCGCCGGTGGGCGTGATCGGCGTCGGCAACATGGGGTCGGCGATGGCGCTGCGCCTGCTCGAACGCGGGCATCGTGTCGTCGTGCGCGACATCCGGCCCGAGGCGCAGGCCGCTGCCATCGCCGCCGGCGCGTCGGCGGCGCCCGACTGCGCGACGCTGGCCCGGCGCTGCGGCCTGTCGATCGTCGCGGTGGTCGACGCGGCGCAGTGTGAAGCCGTGCTGTTCGGCGAGCAGGGGGCGCACCAGGGCCTGCACGACACTGCTGCGGTGATGATCTGCTCGACGATCGCGCCGCGCGACGTGGAGTCGCTGGCCGCTCGCCTGGGCGAGTTGAACGTGGCCTGTCTCGATGCGCCGATGTCCGGCGGCCCGGTGCGCGCCCGCGACGGCACGATGAGCCTGATGGTCGCATGCGCTGAGGCGGTGTACGCGCGCCACGAGCCCGTGCTGCGCGACCTGTCGTCGCGCCTGCTGCGCCTTGGCGAGCGCATCGGCGACGGCGCCCGCACCAAGCTGGTCAACAACCTGTTGGCCGGCGTCAACCTGGCGGCTGCGGCCGAGGCGCTGGCATTGGCCGAGCGGCTCGGGCTCGATGCGCAGCGCACGCTGCAGGTGTTCGAGCAATCGAGCGCGCAGAGCTGGATCGGCAGCGATCGCCTGAGGCGCGCGCTGGCCGGCGACTTCGAGCCGCGGGCGCACACCAGCCTGCTGGCCAAGGACACGGCGCTGGCCGTCGCCATGGCCGCCAGTGCGGGCCTGCGGCCTGCGTTGGGCGCCGGCGCGCAGGAGTTGTTCGCGCAGGCCTGTGCGCAGGGCCTGGCAGCGCTCGACGACGCCAGCATGCTGACGCTGCTGCGCACTCGCTTCGCCGGCGAAGGCTGACGTCGCGGTCAGGCGGCTGCGCCGGCCAACGCAAAGCGCAGCGTGAACAGCGCGCCCGGCCCCTGGCCGGGCGCAGCGGCGCGCATGCGCGCCTCGCCCACGGTGACGGTACTGTCGTGCCGGCTGGCGATCTCCTTGACGATAGCCAGCCCGAGGCCGCTGCCGTCGGCCTCGTTGTCGAGGGCGCGATAGAAGGGGCGGAACACCAGCTCGCGCTCGGCCTCGGCGATGCCGGGACCGGAGTCCTCGACCTGCAACACGACCACCTGTCCGAACGGGTCGGCGGTGACGCGCACGGTTACCACGCCGCCGCTGGGCGTGTAGCGCAGCGCGTTGTCGACCAGGTTGCGGATCAGCTCGCGGATCAGCAGCGGCTGGCCGAGCATGCGGGTGGCGTCGTCGTCGTCGGGGCCTTCGTAGCCGAGGTCGATGCGCTTTTCCATCGCGCGCGGCACGAAGTCGCGCACCACCTCGCGCGCCAGCCGCGCCAGCCGCAGCTCCTGCAGGCGGATGGCCGATGCCTTGTCCTCGGCACGCGCCATCGCCAGCAGCTTGTTGACCATGTGCGCGGCGCGCTGGCTGGAGTGCGCGATCTGCTGCAGCGAGCGCTTCAGCGCGCGCGCATCCTGCTGACCGGCATCGATCTCGCGCTGTGCGAGTTCGGCCTGCGTGCGCAGGCCCGCCAGCGGCGTCTTCAGCTGGTGCGCGGCGTCGGCGAGGAAGTGCTTCTGCGCGCCGATCGAGCGATCGAGCCGCGCCAGCAGCTCATTGATCGCCTGCACCAGCGGCGCCACCTCCTGCGGCGCCTCGCGCTCGTCGATCGGGCTCAGATCCTCGCTGCTCCGGCGGCGGATGCGCTGCTGCAGCGCGTTGAGCGGGGCCAGGCCGCGCTCCAACGCGAACCACACCAGCACCACCGCCAGCGGCAGGATCACGTACTGCGGGAAGATCACGCCCTTGATGATCTCGGCAGCCAGGCGCGAGCGCTTGCCCAGCGTCTCGGCCACCAGCACGAGTGCCGGCGCGTCGGTGCGCCTGTCCAGGGGCGGCACCCACAGGTAGGCGACGCGTACCGGCTCGCCGTGCACCTGATCGTCGCGGAAGAGCAGCTCGTGCAGCACGGGCGGCTCGTCGGGCACCGGCAGTTCGTTGTCTCCGGCCACGTGCTCGCCGCGCGTGCCGAGCACGCGGAAGTAGATCTGATCGGTGTCGTCGGCATGCAGCATGCTGACCGTGATCTCGGGCTGGCGCAGCCGGGCGCGGCTCGGCGTGTCGGGGCCGACCCGTTCGAACACGACCTGGCGCGCGACCGCGCGCGCCATCTCGCCGAGCTCGCGGTCGAAGGGCTGGTGGGCGAGCTTCTGCGCTGCCGCATAGGTCAGCGCCAGGCTCAGCGGCCACAGCAGCAGCAGCGGCACCAGCATCCAGTCGACGATCTCGCCGAACAGCGACCGCGGCTCGGGCGGGAACAGCTTCAACTTCACGCGGCCCTCTGGGCTGACGGCGCGAACTGTCCGCGAGGCCGCTCAGGGCGCGATCTTCTCGAGGCAGTAGCCCAGGCCGCGCACGGTGGCGATGTGGATCGGGCCCTGCTCGATCTTCTTGCGCAGACGGTGGACATAGACCTCGATCGCGTTGCTGCTGACCTCGTCGCCCCATTCGCACAGCCGTTCGACGAGCTGATCCTTGCTGACCAGCCGGCCGGCGCGCCGCAGCAGCACCTCGAGCAGCGACAGCTCGCGCGCCGACAGCTCGACCAATTGATCGTCGATGTAGGCCACGCGGCCGCCGGCGTCGAAGGTCAGCGGGCCGTGGCGGATAACGCTGCTGGCCGAACCCAGACCGCGGCGCGTCAGCGCGCGCACCCGCGCTTCGAGCTCCTGCAGCGAGAACGGCTTGGCCATGTAGTCGTCGGCACCGAGGTCGAGCCCCTTGACGCGCTGCTCGACGCTGTCGGCCGCCGTCAGGATCAGCACCGGCAGCGCCGCGCCGCGCGCGCGCAGCTTGCGTAGCACGTCGAACCCGTGCAGCCTGGGCAGACCGAGGTCGAGGATCAGCAGATCGAACTCGTGCGCGGCCAGGGCCGCGTCGGCTTCGGTGCCCGAGCCGACGCGGTCGACCGCGTAGCCCGATGCGCGCAAGGCGCGCAGCAGCCCATCGGCCAGCACCTGGTCGTCTTCGGCAATCAGGATGCGCATCGGCACTCCCCGCAGGCCCCGTCCGCGCGCGTGACGGGTCGAAGCGAATTCTAGGTTTGCGCGCTGCGGGTGCCGGCCGGGTCGTCGGCTCGAAGCAAGACAAATCCCGATCCGGGTACTGTACAAACATCCAGCTTGGCTGCCATAATGGCTCACAAATCCCCAGGAGGTCTCGATGGACGCACCCGTGAAAGCGCTCAACACCGAAAAGGCCAAGGCTCTGCAGGCCGCGCTGGCGCAGATCGATAAGCAGTTCGGCAAGGGCTCGATCATGCGGCTGGGCGACGGCGAGATCCCCGAGCCGATCGACGTGGTGTCCACCGGCTCGCTGGGGCTCGACATCGCGCTGGGCGTCGGGGGCCTGCCGCGCGGCCGCGTGATCGAGATCTACGGGCCGGAGTCCTCGGGCAAGACCACGCTCACGCTGCAGGTGGTGGCGCAGATGCAGAAGGTCGGCGGTACCTGCGCCTTCATCGACGCGGAGCATGCGCTCGACGTGCAGTACGCGCAGAAGCTCGGCGTCAACCTGCAGGAGCTCTTGATCAGCCAGCCCGACACCGGCGAGCAGGCGCTCGAGATCGTCGATTCGCTGGTGCGCTCGGGCGCGGTCGACCTGGTGATCATCGATTCGGTGGCGGCGCTGACGCCCAAGGCCGAACTCGAAGGCGAAATGGGCGACTCGCTGCCCGGCCTGCAGGCCCGCCTGATGAGCCAGGCGCTGCGCAAGCTCACGGCGACGATCAACAAGAGCAACTGCATGGTGATCTTCATCAACCAGATCCGCATGAAGATCGGCG
>DASURM010000045.1:0-6845 GCA_036280035.1 Burkholderiaceae bacterium
AGCCTGGGCGGGATCAACGTGCTGGTGCTGTGGCTGCAGGAGCGCACCGGCTGGCGCGCCGGCTACATGCAGCTCGGTCTCGACGTCGTGATCCTGCTGGCGTCGTCGCCGTGGGTCGACGCCCAGCGCCTGCTGCTCTCGGTGGTGGGCGCCGCCGCGATGAACCTGGCACTGGCGATCAACCACCGGCCGGATCGCTACGTGGCGTTCTAGGGCTTCTTGCCGATCGCCTCGCGCAGTTCGCGCTTGAGGATCTTGCCCACCGGGCTCAGCGGGAACTCGTTCATCAGCTCCAGCCGCTCGGGCAGCTTGAACGATGCGATGCGCTGCGCGCGCAGGAACGCGACGAGTTCGTCGAAGCCGAGCGTCTCGCCGGGCTTGCAGATCACGCAGGCGCAGGCCTTCTCGCCGAACACCGGGTCGGGAATGCCCACCAGCGTCGCCGCCTTCACCTTCGGATGCATGAAGATGAGATTCTCGACCTCGTCGCAACTGATCTTCTCGCCGCCGCGGTTGATCAGATCCTTGCGCCGGCCTTCGGTGTAGACGTGCCGGCCGCGCTTGCGCACGATGTCGCCCATGCGGTAGAAGCCGTCGGCGGTGAAGGCCTCGGCGTTCTTTGCCGGCGCGTCGTAATAGCCGTTGATCGTGTACGGCCCGCGGGTCACCAGCTCGCCGGCCTCGCCGTCGGGCAACTCGCGGTCGTCGTCGTCGAGCACCTTGATCTCGTCGAACTCGCTGACCGGCGTGCCCGAGCTGTGCAGCAGGTGGTCGTCGTCGTCGTCGAGACGCGTCATGTTGATGAGGCCTTCGGCGGTGCCGTAGATCTCCTGCGGCGTGCAGCCCAAGCGCTCGCGCAGCCGCGCGCGCAGCTCGGGCGCGAGCCGCGCGCCGCCGTTCTGCACCACCTTCAGCGACGACAGGTCGTGGCGCTGCGGCACATCGGAGTTCAGCCAGTTGGCGATCAGCGGCACCACCGCCGCGATCACGCTCACCTTCTCGCGCGCCACCGCGGCGAAGATTTCGTCGGTGTCGGCCGATGGCGCCAGCACGACGGTGCCGCCGGCGTAGAAGGTGCCGAGCAGCCCGGGCGACGCGAGGTTGTAGTTGTGGCCGAGCGGCAGGATCGCCATCAGCACGGTGCTGCGGTCGAAGCCGGCCGCGCGCGCACACAGCCGGGCGTTGAGCACGTAGTCGTCGTGGGTGCGCGGGATCAGCTTCGACATCGACGTCGTGCCGCCCGACAGCAGCATCGTCGACACGTCGCCCGGCGCGGGCCGCGCCGCGGCGAGGCGAGCCGGGTCGGCCGGCTGCGCCAGCAGCGGCGCCAGCGCGAGCTGCCCGGCCGCCGGCTCGCCGGCCACGAGCACATGGCGAAGCTGCGCGGCGCCGAACTGCGCCCGCATCTCGTCGGCCAGAGGCCGGTAGTCGAAGCTGCCGACACGGTCGGCGATCACGTACGCCGACGCGCCCGACGCGGCGATGAAGTGACGCAGTTCGGCGTGCCGGTGCGCGCGCAGCGCGGTGACGGGAATCGCGCCGATCCACTGCAGCGCGAGGTAGACGAAAACGAACTCGGGCACGTTCGGCAGCTGCACGACCACGCGCTCGCCGCGCGCGATGCCGAGATCGAGCAGCGCGCCGGCCAGCCGCTTCGATGCATCGACCAATTCGGCGTAGCCGATGCGCCGCTCGCCGTGCACCAGCGCCACCTGGTACGGCAGCTCGCGCGCGGTGCGCTCGACCATCTCGGCTACGGTCAGCCCTTCCCAAAGCCCCGCGGCGCGGTAGCGCGCCGCGCGCGCTTCGGGCCACGGCACGAAGCCCCTCATCGCAGGCGCATCGCCGGGCTACAGCGGTGCCGGGCGCCCGGACACGCCCTTGCGTTCGGCAGGCGAGCACGAGTCCGCAGGGACTCGCGCACGTCCTGCCTTGCCCCTGCCTGCGGGCCTGCATGCCCGCAGGCGTTCGACAGGCGAGCGCAAGTCCGCAGGGACTTGCGCACGTCCTGCCTCACCCCATGTGGAGCCCACCGTTGCACGAGAAGTCGGCCCCGGTGGTGAAGCCGGAGTCCTCGCCGGCGAGCCAGGCGCAGATCGAGCCGATCTCGTCGGGCGTGCCCAGGCGCTTGACGGGAATCGTCGACACGATCTTCTCCAGGATTTCGGGCTTGATCGCCCGGACCATTTCGGTGCCGATGTAGCCCGGGCTCACCGTGTTGACCGTGACACCCTTGTTGGCCAGCTCCTGCGCCAACGCCATCGTGAAGCCGTGCATGCCGGCCTTGGCGGCGGAGTAGTTGGTCTGGCCGGCCTGACCCTTCTCGCCGTTGACCGAGCTGATCTGAATGATGCGGCCCCAGCCCTTCTCGACCATGCCCGGCACCACCTGCTTGGTGACGTTGAACATGCTCGTCAGGTTGGTACTGATCACCGCGTCCCAGTCCTCGCGCGTCATCTTCACGAACATGCGGTCGCGCGTGATGCCCGCGTTGTTGACCAGCACGTCGATGCTGCCGTGCTCGGCGATCGCCTTGGTGAACGCCTGCACCGTGCTGTCCCAGTCGGCGACGTTGCCCACCGAGGCGTGGAACGTGTAGCCCTGGGCCTTCTGCTCGCCGAGCCACTTGGCGTAGTCGCGAGTCGGGCCACAGCCGGCGATGACCTTGAAGCCGTCCTTGTGCAGGCGATGGCAGATCGCGGTGCCGATGCCGCCCATGCCGCCGGTGACGTAAGCCACTTTCTGTGCCATTGCGCTCTCCTTCGAAATCGTCGTGTGGGCTCAGCGTGACCCGCCCCGCCGATCGGGTCAAGCGGGGTTCGCCCTCAGCCTTTGGGGGGGTCAGCGTTCGACGGTCAGGGCCACCCCCATGCCGCCGCCGATGCACAGCGAGGCAATGCCCTTCTTGGCGCCGCGGCGCTTCATTTCGTACAGCAGGGTCACCAGCAGGCGGCAGCCCGACGCGCCGATCGGGTGCCCGATCGCGATGGCACCGCCGTTGACGTTGACCTTGCTGGTGTCCCAGCCCATCTCCTTGTTCACCGCGCAGGCCTGCGCGGCGAAAGCCTCGTTGATTTCCAGCAGGTCGAGTTCGGCGGCTTTCCAGCCCGCACGCTGCAGGGCCCGGGTCGACGCCGGCACCGGGCCCATGCCCATGTAGGCCGGGTCGAGCGCCACCGTGGCGTAGCTGGCGATGCGCGCCAGCGGCTGCAGGCCGAGCGAGTCGGCCTTCTTTGCGGTCATCACCAGCACCGCGGCGGCACCGTCGTTGATGCCCGAGGCGTTGCCGGCGGTGACGCCGCCGACCTTGTCGAACGCGGGGCGCAGATGGGCCAGCGCCTCGGCGCTGGTCTTCTTGTTGATGAACTCGTCGGCGGCGAAGATGACCGGATCGCCCTTCTTCTGCGGGATCGTGACCGGCACGATCTCGTCCTTGAAGCGGCCGGCTTCCTGCGCCGCGGCGGCCTTCTGCTGGCTGGCCAGCGCGAGCGCATCCTGCTGCTCGCGGGTGATGCCGTACTTCTTGGCCACGTTCTCGGCCGTGATGCCCATGTGGTACTGGTTGTAGACGTCCCAGAGGCCGTCGGAGATCATCGAGTCGGTGAGCTTCCAGTCGCCCATGCGCTGGCCTTCGCGCGAGTTGTGCAGCACGTGCGGCGCCAGAGTCATGTTCTCCTGGCCACCGGCGATCACGATCTCGCTGTCGCCGTCGCGGATGGCCTGCGCGGCCAGCATCACCGCCTTGAGCCCCGAGCCGCAGACGGCGTTGATGGTCATCGCCGGCACGCTATTGGGCAGGCCGGCCTTGATCATCGCCTGGCGGGCCGGGTTCTGGCCGGAGCCGGCCTGCAGCACCTGGCCGAGGATGACCTCGCCGACCTGGTCGCCGGCGACGCCGGCGCGCTCGAGCACGGCCTTGATGACGATGGCGCCGAGGTCCGGCGCCGGGGTCTTGGCGAGCGTGCCGCCGAACTTGCCCACCGCGGTACGCGCCGCGGAGACGATGACGATGTCAGTAGCCATGATGGTTCCTTCCAGAGGTTTGAATCGAAGAACCCGACGACGAAGGCGCTCAAGCCTTCTGTCGGACGTAACGGCCGGGAGCCGGCTCGATCGGCTTGTACTTGCGCGTGCCCGGCGACTTGGGCGCCACCACCATCGCGCCGCCTTGCTCGCCGAGCCAGGCCGACCAATCGCGCCACCAGCTGCCGGGCGTCTCGGTGGCGGCGTCGAACCACTCCCTCGCGGTGGCCGGCAACCGCTCGTTGACCCAGAAGCTGCGCTTGTTCTTGCTCGCCGGGTTGATCACGCCGGCGATGTGCCCCGACGCGCCGAGCACGAAGCGGCGCTCGCCCTTGACGATGCCGGTCGACCGGTAGGCCGAGGTCCACGGCACGATGTGGTCTTCGCGCGAGGCATAGACGTAGGTCGGGATCTCGATGGCGCCGAGGTCGACCTTCTCGCCGCACACCGTGAGCCTGCCCGGCTGGCGCAGGTCGTTCTGCAGATAGGTGTGGCGCAGGTACCAGCAGTACATCGGGCCGGGCAGGTTGGTGGAATCGCCGTTCCAGTACAGCAGGTCGAACGGGGGCGGCGCCTCTCCCTTGAGGTAGTTGCCGACCACATAGTTCCACACCAGGTCGTTGGGCCGCAGGTAGCTGAACGTGGTGGCCAGCTCCTTGCCCTTGAGCAGCGCGGGGCCGCCGGGCGCCTGCTCGCCGATGGTGACCTCGCGCATCTGCACCGTGGCCTCGTCGACGAACACGTCGAGCACGCCGGTCTCGCTGAAGTCGAGCAGCGAGGTCAGCAGCGTCAGCGAGTGCGCCGGATGCTGCCCGCGCGCGGCCTGCACCGCCAGCGCGGTGGCGATGAGGGTGCCGCCGATGCAGAAGCCGAGCACGTTGAGGTCGTCGCTGCCCGCGATCTCGCGCACCACGCGCATCGCCTCGATCGGCCCGCGCTCGATGTAGTCGTCCCACGTCAGGGCGGCCATCGACTCGTCGGGGTTGCGCCAGCTCATCACGAACACGCGATGCCCCTGCTCGGCGGTGTAGCGGATCAGCGAGTTGTCGGGCTGCAGGTCGAGGATGTAGTACTTGTTGATGCACGGCGGCACGAACAGCATCGGCCGGCGGTACACCTTGGGCGTCAGCGGCTTGTACTCGATGAGCTGGAACAGCTCGTTCTCGAACACCACCGAGCCCTCGCTGGTGGCGACGTTGCGACCGACCTCGAACACGCTCTCGTCGGTCTGCGACACCGCGCCCTTGCGCAGGTCGTCCCATAGCTGCCGCATGCCCTGCGCGACGCTCTCGCCGCGGGTGTCGAGTGCCTTCTTCTGCGCCTCGGGGTTGAGCGCCAGGTAGTTGGCCGGGCTCATCGCGTCGATCCACTGCTGCACGCCGAAGCGCACGCGGGCGCGCGTCTTGGCGTCGCCCTCGATCGCATCGGCCAGTTGCATCAGCGTGCGCGCGTTCAGCAGGTACATCTGCGCGGTGTAGGCTGCCGCCGGGTTGGCGGCCCACTCCGGGGCGGCGAAGCGCTTGTCGGCGATCGGCCCGTGCGGCGCGCCGTTGCCGTCGGGCCGCGCGCGCGTCAGCGTCTGGTTCCACAGCTCGGTGGCCTGCTTGACGTAGCCGGTCTGCAGCGCGCTCATCGCCTCCATCGGCAGCTTCAGGCCGGCGAGCGACTTCCACATACCGCCCATCGCGCTGCCGAGCGCCTGTGCGCTCTCGGCCACCTGGCCCTGCGCCCGGGCCGGCTTGCTCTTCATGCTCGTCTCCTGGTCATGGCCTCGTTCGTGCCGACCGTCTCACGCGAGTCGTGCTGCCGCGCCCCTCGGGTGCATTGATACGCCGTCGGGCTACGGCCTGTCTACCGACGCCTGAGTATGTATTTGCGGCAACCTTAGCGCACGCGAGCGGGCATTCCACTACGCAGTGTTGCTATGCACAATTCAGAATGCTTGCAGTCGCGCTGGGTTGGATTTTCGTTGTCGTGCTGTTCGCGCTGGCGCACGCCACGGCCCCGGACGGTAGCTGGCTGGGCGCCGTGCTGATCGTGGTGCTCGGGCTCGCCCCGCTGGCGCTCGTGCTGGCCATCGCGCTGCGGGTCGCCCGGCGGCGTCGCGCGCGCCGGGCGTCAGCGGGCGATCCAGACCGCGGCGGCCATGCGGCCGGTGACGCCGTCGCGCCGGTAAGAGAAGAACCGTGAGCGATCGCGCACGGTGCACCAGGTCCCGCCGCTGACGCGGCGGACGCCGAGCGCAGCAAGACGGTCGCGCGCTAGCCCGCTCAGGTCGGCGTGCCAGCGCGGATCGGCCGGGCTGCGCGGCGCGTAGCGGAAGCGCCGATGCTCTTTCGGCTCGGGCTCGACGCCGAACGCTCGCAGCACGTCGGCGCCGACCTCGAACGCGTCGGGCCCGATGCACGGCCCCAGCCAGGCGGCCAGTTCGCCCGGCTCGCAGGCGGCAGCCGCGCTCACAGCCTCGACGCAGCGCTCGACGACGCCGGCGGCCAGGCCTCGCCAGCCGGCGTGTGCGGCGCCCACCGCGCGCCCCTGCGGCGCGGCGAGCAGAACCGGCAGGCAATCCGACACCAGCACCGCGCAGGCAACGCCGGGCTCGCAGGTCCACGACGCATCGGCCACCTCGGGTTCCGCGGCGGCCATCGACGCATCGATGCGCACCACCCGATCGCCATGCACCTGGCGCAGGAACACCGGCGTCGCGCCGATCGCCGCGGCGAAGCGCTCGCGGTTGGTGCGCACGGCATCGGGCACGTCGCCGCTGCCCAATCCGAGGTTCAGGCTGTCCCACGGCGGCGCGCTGACCCCGCCCGCGCGGG
>DASURM010000046.1:0-14451 GCA_036280035.1 Burkholderiaceae bacterium
GGTGGCCACCGGATCCTCGGTGGCGACCGCCGCCGCGTCGGGCGCTGCCGGCGTCGCCGCCGCATCGTCGGCCGGCTCGATGAACGCCAGCGCCGGCAGCGCGATGCCGGCATCGGGCGCGCGCACCGAGGCCCACCAGGCGCCGACGGCGGCGGTCATCACCATCATGGTCGCCACCGCCCACAGCGTGCGCGCGCGAGCACGACGCCGGCCTTGCGCCTGCGGCAGCGGCAGCTCGCTGGCCGCAAACCCCGATGGGCCAAGCTCGCCCTCGTCCATCTGCACGACCGTGGTCTGCCACGAATTCGGGCTGGCCGGCCGCTCGCGCTGCGGCACCGGCAGCCGACCGGCGAGTGCAGCGCGCAGTTCGGCCACGTTGCGCGGTCGGTCCTGCGGCTTGGGCGCCAGCATCCAGTCGCACACCTGCAGCAGCAGATCGGGCACGCCACCCTGACCCGAGCCCGCCAACCGCGGTTGTTCGTCGCTGATCGCGCGCGCGGTCGCCGGCATCGGCGCCTTGCCGGTGACCAGGTAGTGAAGCGTCGCGCCGAGCGCATAGAAATCGGTCCACGGCCCCTGGCGCATCCCGGTGGACTCGGCGTACTGCTCGATCGGCGCATAGCTCGGTTTCAGGATCGCGGTCAGCGCCTGGCTGCGGTCGCTGATCACCCGCCGCGCGGCGCCGAAGTCCAGCAGCACCGGCGGCGCGTCGTCGGACACCAGCACGTTGTCGGGCGCGATGTCGCGGTGCGTCACGCCCTCGCGATGCAGCACCTCGAGCGCACCGAGCAGCCCTTCCAGCAGGCGCATCAGCCACGCGCCGTCGGGACAGGCGTCTTGCTGCTCGCGCAGCCGTCGCAGCGTGGTTCCCGCGTACAGCGGCATCACCATGTAGGCGGTACCGTTGTCCTCCCAGAAGCGATGCACCTTGACCAGCGACGGATGGTCGAAGCGCGCGAGCAACTTCGCCTCGTTGACGAACGAACCGAGGCCGAGCGCGAAGGTCTCCGAGTGCGACGCCGACAGCAGCGACACCTGCTGCTTGCCGCTGCGCCCGGCCAGCGCGCTGGGCATGTACTCCTTGATCGCGACGTCGCGCTCCAGCGTGAGGTCGAAGGCACGGTAGACGATGCCGAAGCCGCCGATGCCGATCACCCCGCGCAGCTCGAACTCGTGCAGTCGGTGACCGGCCGGCAGCGCGTTGGCGTCACCAACCGCGCCGGTCGCGGCATCGTGCACAGTGGGCGTCTGGAGCATCACTCGAACGAGCTTAGTGGACCGATTTCGCCGACGGCGCGCCTGCAAGTGACTGTTCGTGACCGGCTTCTCGCCGCTGGCGCGCGCCGTCGCGCACGCCAGGGGCGCCTGGGCGGCAGCCCTAGAATCCGCACGCTTTGAGTCCCGTGCGAAATCCCCACGTTGCGCGCCGTCGCGCACTGCTCGCCGTCGCGGCCGCCGCGCTGCCGTTGCGCAGTGGCGCGCAGGCGCTGCGAGCGCCCGCGGGCGCGGTGGTGCTGCGCATCGGCGGGCACATCGGCCGCAGCAACGAGGGCGGTCGCGCCGCGCTCGACATGGCGATGATCGAGGCGCTGGCGCAGCACGACCTCACCACCAAGACCCCTTGGTTCAAGCAGCCGCGGCGGTTCACCGGCCCGCTGCTGCGCGACGTGCTGACGCTGGTCGGCGCCGAGGGCGAGACGCTGCGCATCGGCGCGCTCAACGATTACCGCATCGACGTGCCGAGCGCCGACGCGCAGCGCTACGACGTCGTGCTGGCGCGGCTGATCGACGGCAAGGCGATCACGGTGCGCGAGAAGGGGCCGCTGTTCATGATCTACCCCTTCGACAGCGATGCCGCGCTGCGCAACCCCGTGTACTACAGCCGATCGGTATGGCAGTTGACATCGATCGACGTGCTGTAGGCCCGGCGCGCACGCCGCTGTCGGGCTGGCTCGTCGCCAGCGGCGTGCTGCTGATCGTGTCGCTGGTGGCGGCGCTGTTCGTGCAGGTGCGCCAGCAGTCGCTGCTGCAGCAGGCGGTGCAGGGGCAGGACGACTACCTGGTGCTCAACCTGATGCAGTTCGAGACCGAGTACCTGCGGCTGCGCGAGCGCTGGCGCCAGGCGGCGGCCGATCCGGCCAGCGCGCGCGAACAGTTGCAGCTGCGCTACGACATCTTCGTCAGCCGCATCGGGCTGTTGCAGACCGAACGCGCGCAGCGCGTGCTGTCCGACGGCTCGCAGTACGACACCGCACTGCGTGCGATCCGCGACTTCGTCGACCGCAGCGACCTCTACCTCGGGCAGAACGCGCAGGCGCCGTTCAGCGCCGCGGCGATGGCCGCGCTGCTGGCCGACCTCGACGCGCTCGATGAGCCGGTGCACCAGATGCTGCTGGCCGGCGCGCACCGCGTCGCGCTGCAGGTGTCGGCCCTCGGCCACCTGACCGCCACGCACAACCGCGTCGGCATGGCGCTGACGGCGTTTCTGTCGCTGCTGGTGGGCGTGTTCGGCACCCTGGCGCTGCGTCGCATGCGCCAGCTCGACGACAGCCGTCGCGCGCTGCAGGCGATGGCCAGCCGGCTCGACGACGCGCGCGAGCAGGCACAGCGCGCCAGCCAGGCCAAGAGCGAGTTCCTGACCCAGATGAGCCATGCGATCCGCACGCCGTTCCATGGCGTGCTGGGCATGCTGGCGCTGTTGCGCGAAACGCGGCTCGACGCCCGCCAGCAGGAGCTGTTGCGCACCGCGACCGACTCGGCCGACCACCTGCTGGGGCTGCTCAACGACATCGTCGACCTCTCCAAGCTCGAGGCCGACACGCTGGCCCTCGAGGTAGGCGATGTCGACATGGCTGACCTGCTGGCCGAGGTCGAGCGCGCGATGCGGCGCCGGGCGGTTGCCAAGGCACTGCAGTTCGCGGTCGAGGTCGACCCTGCGCTGCCGCGGCCGCTGCGGCTCGACGGCGCGCGGCTGCGCCGGGTGCTGAGCATCCTGCTGGCCAATGCGATCCGCTTCACGCAGCGCGGCGGCGTCACGCTGGCGTGCAGTGCGGTGGCGGCCGACGGCAAACCCGCACTGCAGTTCGTGGTGAGCGACACCGGCGCCGGCATGAGCGCGGACTCGGTGCTGCGCCTGTTCGAGCGCAGCCGCCCGAACCCGAACGGCCCGCGCCAGACACCCGGGCTCGGCCTCGAAGTGGCTCACCGGCTGGTCAGGCTGATGCAAGGCGACATCACGGTCCAGAGCGAGCTCGGCCAAGGCAGCAGCTTTCGCGTCACGCTGCCGCTGCCGGGCGAGCCCGCAGCCGACGACGCCACCTCGGCTGCGGCCGCGCCGGCAGCGGCGGCGGACACGCACCACGTGCTGGTGGCCGAAGACCACACGGTCAACCGCCTGTTCCTGGCAGCGCTGCTCGAGCGCATGGGCCACAGCGCGCATTTCGTCGAGAACGGCCTCGAAGCGCTGCAGGCGGCGCAGGAGCACCGCTTCGACATCGTGCTGATGGATGTGCACATGCCGGTGATGGACGGCATCGCCGCCACCGAGGCGATCCGCAGGCTCGATGCGCCGGTGTCGAAGTTGCCGATCGTCGCGCTGACCGCCGATGCCTACGCCGACACCCGCACCCGCTGCCTCGCGGCAGGCATGAACGAGGTGCTGGTCAAGCCGCTGGGCATGCCCGAGCTGCACGCGCTGTTCGAGCGCCACTTCGGCGCCGCTGCGCGCGCAAGCGCTGCGGCCTGATTCAGACCACCACCGGCTCCGGCTCGAGCCGGATGCCGAAGCGGCCGTAGACGCTCTCCTGGATCGCGCGCGCCAGCATCAGCACCTCGGCGCCGCTGGCGCCGCCGCGGTTGACGAGCACCAGCGCCTGCTTGTCGTACACCGCGGCGCGACCGATCGACTTGCCCTTCCAGCCGCAGGCGTCGATCAGCCAGCCCGCGGCGAGCTTGTAGCTGCCGTCGGCCAGCGGGTAGTGCACGATGTGCGGGTCGCGCGCGATGATGTCCTTGCACTGCTCGGCGCTGACCACCGGGTTCTTGAAGAAGCTGCCGACGTTGCCGATCTCGCGCGGGTCGGGCAGCTTGCCGCGGCGGATCGCGCACACCCAGTCGAACACCTGCTGCGCGCTCGGCTGCGCGATGCCGGTCTCGTGCACCTTGCGTTCGAGGTCGAGGTAGCCGAGCACCGCCGCCCAGCGCTTGGGCAGGCGCAGGCGCAGGCGCGTGATCACGCTCTTGCCGGCCAGCCCGCCGAAGCCGTTGTGCTTGAACACGCTGTCGCGGTAGCCGAACCGACACGCCTTCGCATCGAGCGTGACGCTGCGCCCGGTGACGAGGTCGACCGCGTCGAGCGAATGGAAGCGCTCCCGCAGCTCGACGCCGTAGGCGCCGATGTTCTGCACCGGCGCGGCGCCCACCGTGCCTGGAATCAGCGCCAGGTTCTCCAGCCCCGGCCAGCCCTGCTGCAGCGTCCACTGCACGAGGTCGTGCCAGGTCTCGCCGGCGCCGGCCTCGACGACGAAGGCATCGCCCTCCTCGTGCGCCAGCCGCCGCCCCATGATCTCGATCTTGAGCACCGTCGCATCGGGGTCGCGCGACAGGATCAGGTTGCTGCCGGCGCCCAGCACCAGCTTGCTCGCACGGCCGAGCTGCGGATGATCGACCACGCGCCGCACGTCGGCGTCGCTGTGCACGCGCACCAGCGTGTGCGCGACCGCGGGCAGTCCGAACGTGTTGTATGCACGCAAGGGCACGCCGCGCTCGATGAGCAGTTTCGCGTCGTGGGTCGACATGGCAGAATTTTCACCGATCCCACCGTGCGCGAGCGCAGTCAATGCCCAGCTTCGATGCCGTCGTCGAACCCAATCGAGTCGAACTGCGCAACGCCGTCGACCAGGCAGTGCGCGAGATCGGCACGCGCTTCGATTTCAAGGGCACGCCGGCCGCGGTGGAGCACAGCGACGACGAACTGACGCTGGTGGGCAACAGCGATTTCCAGCTCGCTCAGGTGCGCGACATCGTGCTGGCCAAGCTCGCCAAGCGCGGCGTCGACGCGCGCTTCGTCGACTTCGCCGCCGCGCCCGAAAAGGGCGGCGGCGACACCTGGCGCCAGCACGCACCGATCAGGTCGGGCATCGGCGGCGACGACGCCAAGCGGTTGCAGACGCTGATCAAGCAAAGCAAGCTCAAGGTGCAGGCGGCGATCCAGGGCGACACGCTGCGCGTGAGCGGCGGCAAGAAGGACGACCTGCAGGCGGCGATCGCGTTGTTGCGCAAGGAAGCGGGCACACTGCCGCTCGGCTTCAAGAACTTCCGCGACTGAAGGCGCCGCGCCATGCATCCGTCATCTCGCCTGATTGTCGCGCTCGCGATCGCCGCGCCGACACTGCTGCATGCGCAGAGCGTGTCGATGGCCGGCAGCATCGGCGACACCAAAGCGCTGCTGATGATCAACGGCGCGCCGCACACGCTCGCCGTGGGCGCCACCGTCAAGGGCGTGACGCTCAGGCGCGTGATGCCCGGTCAGGCCGAGGTCGAGATCGCCGGCAAGACGCTGGTGGTGGCGATGGGCGGCGCGCCGGCCAGCGTCGGCGGCGGTGGCGGCGGTGGCGCCACCGGCCGCGAGATCCTGATCGCCGCCGGCCCCGGCGGCCACTTCGTCACCAGCGGCCAGATCAACGGCAAGGCGGTGCAGTTCATGGTCGACACCGGCGCCACCTCGGTGGCGATCGGCCGCGGCGACGCCGATCGCCTGGGCATCGACTGGAAGAGCGGCCAGCAAAGCTTCAGTCAGACCGCCGGCGGCGTGGTGGCGAGCCACGCGGTCTCGCTGACCTCGGTGCGCATCGGCGACGTCGAGGTGTTCGGCGTCGCTGCGACCATCGTGCCCGCCGAGATGCCATTCGTGCTGCTCGGCAATTCGTTCCTCGGCCGCTTCACGATGCGCCGCGACGCCAACGTGATGAAGCTCGAGAAGCGCGACTGACCGTTGGCCCCCACGCTCACTGTCGTTCGCTGCCCCCCGAGGGGGCTGGCCTGCCTTGGGAGCGGCCCGGCGGCAGGCCGCTCGCGCCAACGATCGTCAGCTACGCGCCGAGCTCCAAGCGACTGTCGCAGCGCTCGGCCAACTGCAAGTCGTGGGTGACCACGACGAACGCGGTGCCGTCCTCGCGCGCGAGCTGCAGCATCAGCTCGAACACCGCCTGCGCGGTGGCGCGGTCGAGGTTGCCGGTCGGCTCGTCGGCGAGCACGCAGCTCGGCCGCGTCACCAGCGCGCGCGCGATCGCCACCCGCTGGCGCTCGCCGCCCGACAGTTGCGCCGGGCGGTGCGCGACACGCGCGCTCAGACCCACGCGCGCCAGCATCGCGCGCGCGCGCTCGCGCGCCGTCGCCACCGAGTCGCGCCGGATGCGCAGCGGCATCGCCACGTTGTCGAGCGCATCGAACTCGGGCAGCAGGTGGTGGAACTGGTAGACGAAGCCCAGGTGCCGGTTGCGCCAGCGGCCCTGCTCGGCAGCGTCCATCGCGGCGAAGTCGCACCCCATCAGCCGCACGCTGCCGGCGCTGGGCGCGTCGAGCCCGCCCAGCAGGTGCAGCAGCGTGCTCTTGCCCGAACCCGAGGCGCCCACCACCGCCAGCGTCTGCGCGCGCTGCACCGTCATGCTGAGGCCGGCGAGCACGGTGACGTCGATCGCCTGGTCGCCGCTGCCCTCGTGAAAGCGCTTGTGCAGGCCGCTGGCCTGCAGCACCGGCTCACTCATAGCGCAGCGCCTCGGCCGGGTTGACGCGGCTGGCGCGCCAGCTCGGGTACAGCGTGGCCAGGAACGCCAGCACCAGCGACACCAGCGCGATCGGCACGATGTCGCTCCAGCGCGGATCGCTCGGCATGCGGCTGATCACGTAGACGCTGGCGGGCAGGAACGCGACGTTGAGCGTGCGCTCGATGAACGGCACGATGACGTCGATGTTGAACGCCACAAGCAAACCGATCGCGACGCCGGAGGCGGTGCCGAGCACGCCGGCGGTGGCACCCTGCACGACGAAGATGCCCATCACCGAGCGCGGGCTCGCACCCAGCGTGCGCAGGATCGCGATGTCGGCGCGCTTGTCGGTCACCGTCATCACCAGCGTCGACACCAGGTTGAACGCGGCCACCGCGACGATCAGCGTCAGGATGATCGCCATCAGCCGCTTCTCGATCTGCACCGCCTCGAACCAGTTGCGGTTGGTGCGCGTCCAGTCGCTCACCACGAATTCGGGCCCGAGCTGCGCCTGCAGCTCCTGCGCCACCCGGCGCGCCTGGTGCAGATCGACCAGCCTGAGCTGCACGCCGGTGGGGCCTGCGACGCGGTAGAGCTTGGCGGCGTCGTCGAGGTGGATCCACGCCAGCGCGCTGTCGTACTCGTAGTGCCCCGACTCGAAGGTGCCCGCCAGCGTGAACTGCTTGAGTCGCGGCAGCACGCCCGCGGGCGTGACCTGGCCGCTGGGTGCCACCACGGTCACCGCATCGCCGGTGCGCACGCCGAGCTGGCGCGCGAGTTCGACCCCGAGCACGATGCGCCAGGCACCGGGCTGCAGCGCGGCCAGCGTGGTGCCGCGCAGCCTGGCGGCCAGCTCGGTGATGTGCGCCTCCTCGTCGGGCAGGATGCCGCGCACCATCGCGCCGCGCAGCGTGTCGCCGCGCGCCAGCAGCGACTGGCTGGCGATGAACGGTGCCGCCGCCACCACCTCGGGGTTGCGCTTGCAGATGGCCGCCGTGGCCCGCCAGTCGGGCAACGCGCTGCCGTCGGCGGAGAACACCTCGATGTGCGGAATCACGCTCAGCATGCGGTCGGTGACTTCCTTCTGGAAGCCGTTCATCACCGACAGCACGATGATCAGCGCTGCCACCCCGAGCGCGATGCCGAGCATCGAGATGCCGGAGATGAACGAGATGAAGCCGTTGCGGCGCCCGGCGCGACCGGCGCGCGTGTAGCGCCAGCCGAGCTGCCACTCGTAGGGCCAATTCATGGGGGGCCGATGCTAACAGGGGCGTTCATGCCGCAGATTCGAACGCCTGCGCCGATAATCGCGGTGTCCATGCAGCTGATCGTTCCCTTCGCCGGCGCGTTGTCCGACGCCGGGCGCCACGCGGCGCAGAGCCTGTCGTTGCCGCACCTGGAGCAGCTGCTGGCGCGCTGGCAGGCACAGTCCGTGCTCGGCAGCGACGAGCACTCGCTGTCGGCCCCGCACGAGCTGGCGCTGGCGCGCTCGCTGGGCTGGCCGCTGGCCGACGGCCGCCTGCCGTGGGCCGCGCTGGCGGCGCGGCACGACGGCCTCGATCTCGACCGGCAAGCCATCGGCGAGCTGACGCCGGTGCATCTGCACGTCGGCACCGATCAGGTCACGCTCACCGACCCCGCCGCGCTGCAGCTCGACGACACCGACTCGCGCGCGCTGTTCGCGGCGCTGCAGCCGCTGTTCGCCGAGGCCGGCTTCGCGCTGCATTGGGGCGATGCGCGGCGCTGGTATGTCGCCCATGCGAGCCTGGGCGAGCTGGCCACCGCGTCGCTCGACCGCGTGATCGGCCGCCACATCGACGCCTGGCTGCCCGACCCGCAGGCGTCGCGGCCCTGGCAGCGGCTGCTGAGCGAAGCGCAGATGCTGCTGCACGCGCACGCGCTGAACTCGCAACGCGAAGACGCTGGCCTGCCCACCGTCAACTCGCTGTGGCTCAGCGGCTGCGGGGTCGCGGCCGAGGTGCGCGGCGAGGCGCCGCAGGTCGACGACCGCCTGCGCTGCGCAGCGTTGAACGAGGACTGGGCGGCGTGGCTCGACGCCTGGCGCGCGCTCGACGCCGGGCCGATCGCCGCGCTGCTCGAGCGCCGCGACGAGGCCGCGCTGACCCTGGCCGGCGAGCGGCGCGCGTTGACCTTCGTCCGCGGTGCGGCCTCGCCGTGGCAGCGGCTGCGCGCGGCGTGGCGGCGCGCCGAAGTGCACCCGCTGCTCGACGGCCTGTGACACAGTGAGCGCGATGACGCCGACGCTGGTCGAACGCGACGCCCCGCCGCGCGCCTGCCACAGCCTCGAGGCCGCGGGCGTGCACCCGTTGCTGGCGCGCCTGTTCGCCGCCCGCGGCGTACGCTCGATCGACGAGTTGAGCGACGACGCCGCGCGCCTGCTGCCGCCGGCCACGCTGCAGGGCGCGGCCGAGGCCGCGGCGCTGCTGGCGCGCGCGATCGAGGCCGACGCTCGCATCTGCGTGGTGGCCGACTACGACTGCGACGGCGCCACCGCCTGCGCGGTGGCGCTGCGCGGGCTGGCGATGCTCGGCGCACGGCGCGAGGCGCTGCGCTACGTGGTGCCCGACCGCCAACTGCACGGCTACGGCCTGACGCCGGCGATCGTCGAGCTGGCGCAGCGCGCGCACGCGCCGGCGCTGCTGATCACGGTGGACAACGGCATCGCCAGCCTCGACGGCATCGCGCATGCGCGCGCGCTCGGCATGCAGGTGCTGGTCACCGACCACCATCTGCCGGCGCTCGACGCGCACGGCGTCGTGCAGTTGCCAGCGGCCGACGTGATCGTCAACCCCAACCAGCCGGGCTGCGGCTTCGCCAGCAAGTCGCTCGCCGGTGTCGGCGTCATGTTCTACGTGCTGCTGGCGCTGCGCGCGCTGTTGCGCGATCGCGGCCGCTTCGCGTCGGGCGAGCAGCCGCGGCTCGACCGCCTGCTCGACCTGGTGGCGCTGGGCACGGTGGCCGACGTCGTCAGGCTCGACGCCAACAACCGCGTGCTTGTGGCCCAGGGCCTCAAGCGCGTGCGCGCCGCCCGCATGCAGCCGGGCGTGGCGGCGCTGCTCGCGGCCGCGGGCCGCGACGCGCAGCGCTGCCGCGCCGAGGACTTCGGCTTCGCGGTCGGCCCGCGCATCAACGCCGCCGGCCGCCTGGCCGACATGACCCTGGGCATCGAGTGCCTGCTCACTGACGACGCGGCGCGCGCGCACGAGCTGGCGCAGGCGCTCGACGCCATCAACCGCGAGCGGCGCGACCTGCAGGCCGGCATGCACGAGCGCTCCGAAGCGCTGCTCGGCGAGCTGGCCGAGCGCGCGAGTGCACCCGCGGTGGTGCTGTTCGACGAGGGCTTCCATGAGGGCGTGGTGGGCATCGTCGCCGGCCGAGTCAAGGACCGCTGGCACCGGCCCACCTTCGTTTTCGCGCGCGGCGGCGACGGCCTGCTCAAGGGCTCGGGCCGCTCGATCGCCGGCTTTCACCTGCGCGACGCGCTCGATCTGGTGAGCAAGCGCGAGCCCGACGTGCTGCTGCGCTTCGGCGGCCACGCGATGGCCGCCGGCTGCACGCTGCGCGAAGCCGGCCTGCCGGCGTTCACGCGCGCGCTGCAGCAGGTGGCCAGCGAATGGCTCGACGCCGCGGCGCTGGCGCAGCGGCTGTGGACCGACGGCGTGCTGCAGCCCGAGTGGTTCGACCTCGCCACCGTGCGTGCACTCGAATCGCACGTCTGGGGCGCGGGGTTCGAGGCGCCGCTGTTCTGCGACGAGGCGCAGGTGCTGCACCAGCGTCTGGTGGCCGACAAGCACCTGAAGCTGCGGCTGCAACTGGCCGGTGCCACGCGCGAGGCGATCTGGTTCGGCCGCACCGAGCCGCTGCCCGCGCGCGCTCGGCTGGCGTTTCGCCTCGGCAGCGACCGCTTCCAGGGGCTGGAGCGCGTGCAGCTGTTCGTGCAGGCGCTCGCCGATTAGGCGCCCGGCCCTCGCTCGCGGGACTGTTACGCATGGCAGCCAACGGGTCGCGCGCTTTCGTGCCAGCATCGCTCATGGACTTGCCCTCGCCGAGCCGCCGCCGCCTGCTGTGTGCCGCGTGCGCGCTGCCGCTCGCAGCGTGCGGCGGCGACGCGGGCCCGAAGGCCCCGCCGCTGCCGGTGGGGCCCGTGGCCACGCTGGGCACCTTCACGAGCGGCCTCAATTTCCCGTGGGGCATGGTGTTCCTGCCCGATGGGCGCTTGCTGGTCACCGAGCGAGGCGGCTCGCTGCGTCTGGTGAGCGCCGACGGCCAGAGCGTGTCGAGCGTGGCGGTGTCGTTCCCCGGCGGCTTCGTCGCGGCCGGTCAAGGCGGCCTGCTCGACGTGGCGCTCGACCCCGACTTCTCCGCCGGTCAACCCTGGGTCTACCTGACCTACTCGCAGCCCGGGCTCGGCGGCTCGGGCACCGCAGTGATGCGCGGCCAGCTCGATGTGGCCAGCCCGAACGCCCTGACCAACGGAGTCGAGATCTTCCAGCAGTTGCCGAAGGTCGGCGGCGACGGCCACTACGGTTCGCGGCTGGTGTTCGCCGACGACAAGACGCTGTTCGTCACCTTGGGCGAGCGCCAGCAGGGCAGCCCCGCGCAGGACTTGAGCAGCTTGCTCGGCAAGGTGGTGCGCATCAACCGCGACGGCACGATTCCGGCGGACAACCCCACGTTCGGCGTGCCGTCGAGCGCGGGCATCTGGACCTACGGCCACCGCAACCCGCAGGGCGCCGCGCTGCACCCGACCACAAAGCAGTTGTGGGTCGGCGAGCACGGCCCGCAAGGCGGCGACGAGATCAACCTTGCGCTGGCCGGCCGCAACTTCGGCTGGCCCAACGTCAGCTACGGCTGCGACTACGGCGCCAGCTATCCCGACGACGACAACACCATCTGCCGCATCGGCGGCGGCGTGCACGCGCCGGCCTACACCGAACCGCTGACCTACTGGGTGCCGACCTCGATCGCGCCGAGCGGCATGATGTTCTACACCGGCTCGATGTTCCCCGAGTGGCAGGGCAACCTCTTCATCGGCGCGCTGGGCGCGGGCGCCCCGGGCACCCGTTCGCTCTGGCGCCTGACCGTCAGCGACAGCGCGGTCACCGCGCGCGAGAGGGTGCTGCCGGCGGACATCGACGTGCGCATCCGCGACGTGGCACAAGGGCCCGACGGCGCGATCTACTTTGCCGAGGAAACCAACGGCCGCATCATGCGCATCGCGCGCTGAAAGCGGTCCGCTGCGAGGGGGTTTCGAGCGATCCCTACAATCGCGCGGTGCACGAACTGAACGCCGACCTGCACTGTCACTCGACGGTCTCCGACGGCACCCTCTCCCCCGAACAACTGGCGCAGCGCGCCAAGGATCACGGCGTCGCGTTGTGGTCGCTGACCGATCACGACGAGGTCGCCGGCCAGCACCGCGCGGCTGCCGCGGCGCGCGCGGCGGGCCTCGACTATCTGTGCGGCGTCGAGATCTCGGTCACCTTCGCGCAGCAGACGATCCACGTCGTCGGGCTCGGCATCGACCCCGACGACGACGCGCTGTGCCGTGGCCTGGCCGGAACGCGCACAGGCCGCAGCCGTCGCGCACGGGCGATCGGCGATTCGCTGGCCGCAGTGGGCATCGACGGCGCGCTCGACGGTGCGCAGGCGTTCGCCGGCAACCCCGAGATGGTGACGCGCACGCACTTCGCGCGCTGGCTGGTGAGCACCGGCGTCTGCCGCAACGCGCAAGAGGTGTTCCGCAAGTACCTGGTGCGCGGCAAGCCGGGCTACGTGGCGCACCAGTGGGCCGCGCTGCGCGACGCGGTGCGCTGGATCGGCGGCGCCGGCGGCATCGCGGTGATCGCGCACCCGGGGCGCTACAAGGTCAGCGCCGCCGAGGAGTGGGCGCTGTTCGAGGAGTTCAAGCGCCACGGCGGGCGCGCGGTCGAGGTGCTGACCGCCAGCCACGGCGATGCCGAGGTCGCCCGCTACGCGGCGCTGGCGCGCGAGCACGGCCTGCTCGCCTCGCGCGGCAGCGACTTTCACGGCCCGGGCGAGAGCCGCATCGACCTCGGCGCACTGCCGGCCCTGCCCGAGGGGCTGACGCCGGTGTGGAGCGAGCTGCAAGCGCGCATCCGCGCGGCCTGAGGCGCTCCGGCGGCAGCGCGAGCGAGAAGCGCCCGAAACGATGGCCGTGAATCCACCCTGGCCGCTGCCTGCACCGCGACCGTGGCTCGGCATCGGGTTGATCGTCGCCGCGGTGACCTGCTTCGCGTCGATGGACACCACGGTGCGCTACGTCGGCCAGCGCGGCATGCCGGTGCTGCTGATCCTGTGGGTGCGCTACGCGTTGCAGGCGCTGCTGGCAGCGCTGTGGATCGTGGCGTTTCGCAGCGGCGGCTTTCGCACCGTGCAGCCGCGCTTCCAGGCGCTGCGCGGCGCGCTGCTGCTGCTGTCGAGCGCGTTCACCTACCTCGCGCTGCAGCACCTGCCGGTGCCCGAGCTGACATCGATCAACATGATGGGGCCCGTGCTGGTCACCTCGCTGGCGGGTTGGCTGCTGGGCGAACGCGTGTCGCGCCTGCGCAAGCTGCTGGTGGCCGGCGGCCTGATCGGCGCACTGGTGGTGGTGCGCCCCGGCGGCGCCTTGTTCGGCTGGGTCGTGCTGCTGCCGATCTGCGCGACGCTGAGCTATGCGGCGTTCCAGTTGTTGACCAGCCGAATGGGCGCGAACGACAACGCCTACACCACCAACTTCTACAGCGGGCTGGTGGGCACGCTGCTGATCACGCCGGTGGTGGTGGCCTGGCTGCCGGCGCTGCCGCAGCAGTTGCTGCAGTTGCCCGCATTCGACGTCGCGCTGCTGCTGGCGATCGGTATCCTCGGCACCACCGGGCACCTGCTGCTGATCCGCGCGCTCGGCATCGCGCCGGCGTCGACGCTGATCCCCTTTTTGTACCTGCAGATCGGCGTCGCGGCGGCGATCGCGTGGCTGGTGTTCGGCCACCTGCCCGACCCCTGGGCCTGGCTCGGCATGGCGATCATCGCGGCGTGCGGCGCTGGCACCGCCTGGCTCAACGTGCGCAGCGCGCAGAGCGCGCACCGCATCATCCCCGCCGCGTCGGCCGACACGGTGGCCGACTGAGCGCCGCCACATGTCGCAGTACTTCGAAGTCCACCCAGTCAACCCGCAGCCGCGCTTGCTGAAGCAGGCCGTGCAGATCCTGGAGAGCGGCGGGCTCTGTGCGATCCCCACCGATTCGAGCTACGCGCTGGTGTGCCACCTCGACGACAAGGCCGCCGCCGACGCGCTGCGGCGCCTGCGCGGCATCGACGCCAAGCACCACCTGACGCTGCTGTGCCGCGACCTGTCGGAGCTGGCGAGCTATGCGCGCGTCGACAACCGCCAGTACCGCTGGCTCAAGGCGGCGACGCCGGGGCCGTTCACCTTCCTGCTCGAGGCGACCAAGGAGGTGCCGCGCCGCCTCTCGCACCCGTCGCGCCGCACCATCGGCCTGCGCGTGCCGGACCATCGCGTGACGCAGGACCTGCTGGCGCTGTTCGGCCACCCGCTGCTGGCCACCACGCTGATCGCGCCCGGCGAAACGGAGCCGATGAACGATCCGCATGCGATCCGCGAGCGCTTCCAGAAGCTGCTGCAGGCCGTGGTCGATGCCGGCGC
>DASURM010000047.1:0-2017 GCA_036280035.1 Burkholderiaceae bacterium
CGGCACGATGTGTGCGTGATGCAGCAGCCGGTCGAGCACCGCGGCGGTTAGCGTCTGATCGTCGGCGAAGGCGCTCGCCCATTGTAAGCGTCCAGGCGCACCACCTTGAAGTCCGTCGGATGATCGACAACGATGGTGTCCACCTAGATTTTCGAGGTGGACACCTATGCACTCCAAGGCGGCGCCGCGCCGGCGCCATGACGCTGAGCTGAAGGCGCAGGTGCTGAGCGAATGCGACAAGCGCGGAGCCTCGGTGGCCGCGGTGGCGCAGTCGCACCGGCTGAATGCGAACCTCGTCCACAAGTGGCGTCGGCTCGAGCGCGCGCGGTGCGTCGAGGCGACCGCGGTCGATGGCGCGGCAGCCAGCGCGTTCGTACCGCTGGCATTGCCGGCGCCGCCGGTGTCGACGGCGACACCGGACATCCGCATCGAACTGCGCCACGGCGCGACGACGATGAGTATTGCGTGGCCTGGCGCGTCGGCCGCGCAGTGCGCGGCCTGGCTGCGGGAGTGGTTGCGTTGATCCGCATCGACGCGGTGTGGTTGGCGGTCGAGCCCGTCGACATGCGCGCCGGTGCTGACGGGCTGCTCGCCCGCGTGGTGCAGGCGTTCGGTGTGGCGCAGTCGCACCATGGCTACCTGTTCGCCAACGCGCGTGCCACGCGCATCAAGCTGCTTGTGCACGACGGCTTCGGCGTGTGGTGCGCCGCGCGGCGCTTGAACCAGGGCCGCTTCGTGTGGCCGCGCAGCGCGGTATCGACGTCGCCGCTGGCACTGACACAGGCGCAGTTCGACGCGCTGGTGCTTGGCTTGCCGTGGCAGCGCCTCGAGCACATGCAGGTCATCACACGCGTGTGAAGGTGTTGGGGCGTTGTGGGGCAATTGGCGCATGCCCCGATGACGCAACGCAAGTCGGCTGCACATAATGCCGGTCCATGCTCGAGGTGCATGCGCTGAAGGCCGAGGACCTGCAAGGACTCGATGCGCGCACCATCGCCGACATAGCCGCGAAGATGCTCGCGCACATCGGCGAACAGTCCAGCCGCATCGACAGCCAGGCGCGCGAGATCCAGCGCAAGGACGCCGAGCTCGAGTTCAAGACCGCCAAGCTCGACAAGATCACCTTCGAGCTCGCGCGGCTCAAGGCGTGGAAGTACGGCGCCAAGACCGAAGCGATGAGCGAGCAGCAGCGACGCTTGTTCGAAGAGACGCTCGCCGAGGACGCCGCCGCACTCGAGGCGCGACTGCGAGCGCTGCAAGGCGACGCTGTGCCGCCGAGCGGCAACGCGCGACGCAGCAAGCCCCGGCGCCAAGCGTTGCCCGAACACCTGCGGCGCGTGGAACACCGCCACGAGCCCGAGGACACCACCTGCACGTGCGGCCGGCCGATGCTGCGCGTGGGCGAGGAGGTCAGCGAGCGGCTCGACATCGTGCCGGCCGAGTTCTTCGTGCACCGCCATGTCTACGGCAAATGGGCATGCAGGTGCTGCCAGGTGCTGGTGCAGGAGCCGGCGGCGCCGCAGATCATCGAGCAGGGTGTGCCCAGCGCGGGGCTCGTCGCCCACACGCTGGTCAGCCGTTTCGTCGATCACATCCCGTACTACCGGCAGGCGCAGATCAACGCGCGCTCGGGCGTGCACACGCCGCGCTCGACGCTGGCGGCGTGGTCGGGTGCGGGCGGCGCGGGGCTCGAGCCGTTGTTCGACGAGCACCGCCGCTGGGTGCTGGGCTGCAGGGTGCTGCACGCCGACGAGACGCCGGTGCGACTGCTCGACCCCGGCTCGGGCAAGACCAAGAAGGCCTACGTCTGGGCCTACGCGCGCGGCGCCTTCGATACCGCGCCGGGCGTGGTCTACGACTTCTGCCTCGGGCGGGGATCGCAGTACCCGGTGGACTTCCTCGCGCAGTGGAGCGGCACGCTGGTTTGCGACGATTACAAGGGCTACGACCCGGTGCTCAATGCCGAGGGCCGCACCGAAGCCGGCTGCCTCGCTCATGCCAGACGCAAGTTCGACGA
>DASURM010000048.1:0-4089 GCA_036280035.1 Burkholderiaceae bacterium
TCAGCGGCCGCTATTGAGACCCTCAGGAAATGACTTCGTCACGCCAAACCAAACCGCCGCTCGCCCCGGGCCTCAAGGGCTTCCCGCACACGCACGCGCCGGTGGCGCCGCACGACATCGGCCGGCTCGGTTGGCACGCGCTGTCCGACGAGCTGCCGCTGCCGCTGGCGCTGCTCAAGCGCAGCGCCCTGGAGCACAACATCGCGTGGATGCAGCGTTTCGCGCGCGAGCGAGGCATCGATCTGGCACCGCACGGCAAGACGACGATGTCGCCGCAGTTGTTCCGCCGCCAGCTCGATGCCGGCGCGTGGGGCCTGACGGTGGCCAACGTGACGCAGCTCGCGATCGCGGTGGCTGCCGGCGCGCGCCGCACGCTGATCGCCAACCAGGTGCTGGCCGATGCCGACCTCGCGGCGATACAGTCGCTGCGTGGCGCACACACCGATCTGCGCGTGGTCTTCCTGGTCGACTCCAACGCGCAGCTGGCGTTGATCGAGGCCTGGTTCGCGGCGCATCCGGGCGGCGCGCCGTTCGAGGTGATGCTCGAAATCGGCGTGCCCGGGGGGCGCACCGGTTGTCGCACGCAAGACGATGCGCTGGTGCTGGCGCGTGGGCTGCACACCAGCGCAGCGGTGCGGCTGGTGGGCATCGAGTGCTACGAGGGCCTCGGCGCCAAGGGCCGTACCGAGGACGACGTGCCGTACGCGAGCGCGCTGATGGATCGCGTGGAAGCCGTGGCACGCAGCTGCGACGGCGAGAACCTGTTCGAAGGCGACGAGGTGCTGATGTCGGCCGGCGGCTCGGCGATCTTCGACCTCGTGGCCGGGCGCCTCAAGCCCCAGCTCGGCCGACCGGTGCGCGGCCTGCTGCGCTCGGGCTGCTACGTCACGCACGACCACGGCAACTACGGCCGCATGCTCGCCGCGGTGGCGCAACGCTGCGGCTGCGAGCGCACGCTGCAGCCCGCGCTCGAAGTGTGGACGCTGGTGCAGTCGTGCCCCGAACCGGGGCTGGCGCTGCTCAACGCGGGGCGGCGCGACCTGTCGTTCGACATCGAGATGCCGATCCCGATCCTGCGCGCCGCACGTGGGGCGCGTGCGCCGCAGGCCGTGCCGTCGAGCTGGAAGGTGGTGGCGCTGAACGATCAGCACGCGCATCTGCGCTGGGATGCGGCCGATGCGAGCTCGGCGCCGGTGGTCGGCGAGCGCGTGGGCCTGGGCATCTCGCACCCTTGCACGACCTTCGACAAATGGCACTGGATGCCGGTCGTCGACGATGACTACCGCGTGGTCGATGCGATCACGACGTGTTTTTGATGCGATGAATCGAGCCCGGCGCCGGCATGCAGCTCCGATCGTGGAATGATCGCAGCATGACGCCGACCCGCACCTTGCCGCACCGCATGCCGTGACCCGCGAGACGCTGCAGCAGATCACCGCGCGCACGCTGGCGCACTACGACCGCAACGCGGTGTCGTTCTGGGAGGGCACGCGCGATCACGACGTGCAGCAGAACATCGACGCGCTGCTGCGGCACATCGAAGGCCCGGCGCCGTTCGAGCTGCTCGACTTCGGCTGTGGGCCCGGGCGCGATCTGATGGCGTTCACCGCGCTCGGCCATCGCGCCACCGGTCTCGAAGGTTCACACGAGCTGGCGCGGATGGCGCGCGCCCACAGCGGCTGCGAGGTGCTCGAGCAGAACTTCCTCGCGCTTCGTCTGCCCGCCGAACACTTCGACGGCGTGTTCGCCAACGCGGTGTTGTTCCACGTGCCGAGCGCCGAGTTGCCGCGCGTGCTGCGCCAATTGCACGCCACGCTGAAACCGCGCGGCGTGTTGTTCGCATCGAACCCTCACGGCCAGGGCCAGGAGGGCTGGAACGGCGAGCGCTACGGCGCCTATCACGATTGGGGCACCTGGCGCCGGCACATGCTGGACGCCGGCTTCGCCGAACTCACGCACTACTACCGACCGGCCGGCCTGCCACGCGCGCAGCAGCCATGGCTGGCGAGCGTGTGGCGCAAGGAAGGCATAGCCCTTGTGGCCTAATCGCGCATCCCGACTTCTCGACGCACCGGAGCCGCTCGCATGGGCAACAAGATCAGAACCGAAGCCGACAAACGCGCCACCCCACCCGTGAAGGCGCCCGCTGGCGTGACTTTCACGGTCGGCAAGGGTCAGAAGGTCAGCAAGGAGCGGGGCTCGCACACGCGCAGCAAGAAGAACCCCGGCAAGCGCGCCCGCAAGGGCGGGAGCTGAGTCGAGGCGCACCCCTGCAGACTGGCTCGCCAGACGAGGCAGCAGGCTTGCACGTGCGGCCAGCGCTGCGGTGGAGGTCGAACACTCGCCCCCGATGCTGAGGCTCACCGAGCTTCGGCTGCCGCTCGACCACCCGCCGGATGCGCTGCGCCGGGCCATCGTGGCGCGCCTGGACATCGCCGACGCGGCGCTGAAGGCCTTCACCGTCTTCAAGCGCAGCCACGACGCGCGCAAGAAGGCGGCCGTGGTGCTGATCTACACCGTCGATTGCGAGGTGGACGATGCCGATGCGCTGCTGGCGCGTCACGCGCGCGGCCCCCACGCGCGCCCTGCGGATGCGCGCGACCCCCACGTGCGCGTGGCGCCCGACATGCGCTACCGCCTCGTGGCGCATGCGCCGGCCGACTTCTTTGCATCGCAGCGGCCACGCCCGGTGGTGATCGGCTTCGGCCCGTGCGGCATGTTCGCGGCGCTGGTGCTGGCGCAGATGGGCCTGGCGCCGATCGTGCTGGAGCGCGGCAAGTCGGTGCGCGAGCGCACCCGCGACACCTGGGGCCTGTGGCGCCGGGGCGTGCTCGACCCCGAGTCCAACGTGCAGTTCGGCGAAGGCGGCGCGGGCACGTTTTCCGACGGCAAGCTGTGGAGCCAGATCAGCGACCCGCGCCACCTGACGCGCAAGGTGCTCACCGAGTTCGTGAAGGCCGGCGCGCCCGATGAGATCCTGTTCGTCGCCAAGCCGCACATCGGCACCTTTCGGCTGGTGGGCATGGTCGAGAAGTTGCGCGCCGACATCGAGGCGCTGGGCGGCGAGATCCGCTTCCGCCAGCGCGTGGCCGACGTGCTGATCGAGCCGCAACCGGCGCACACCGGTGCCAGCCCAACGCACCATGTGCGCGGCCTCACGCTCGCCAGCGGCGAACAGATCCGCACCGACCACGTGGTGCTGGCGGTGGGCCACAGCGCACGCGACACCTTCGAGATGCTGCACCGGCGCGGCGTGGCGATGTCGGCCAAGCCGTTCTCGGTGGGCTTGCGCATCGAGCACCCGCAAAGCCTGATCGACCGCGCGCGTTTCGGCGCGCATGCCGGCCACCCGCTCCTCGGCGCGGCCGACTACAAGCTGGTGCATCGCGCCGCCAACGGCCGCTCGGTGTACAGCTTCTGCATGTGCCCGGGCGGCACGGTGGTGGCGGCCACGTCGGAGGCGGCTCGCGTGGTCACCAACGGCATGAGCCAGTACTCGCGCAACGAGCGCAACGCCAACGCCGGCCTCGTCGTGGGAATCGAGCCGGCCGACTATCGGCAGCAGCGCAGCGGCTCGGGGCCGGTGCCGCCGCTCGATGGCATCGCCTTCCAGCGCTTCTGGGAGTCGCGCGCCTATGCGCTGGGCGGCGAGAATTACCACGCACCCGCCGAGCTGGTGGGCGACTTCGTCGCCGGCCGGCACGGCAGCGGCATCGCACGCGAGTTCGGCAGCGTGCTGCCTTCGTACACGCCCGGGGTGCGCTTGACCGATCTGGCAGAGCCGGGGCTCGAGAGCCTGCCCGAACCGGTGCTGATGGCCATCCGCGAGGCGCTGCCGGCGTTCGAGCGCCAGATTCCGGGCTTTGCGATGCCTGACGCGGTGCTCACCGGCGTCGAGACGCGCACCTCCTCGCCGCTGCGCATGCCGCGCGGCGCAGATTTTCAGAGCGTGAACGTGGCCGGGCTGTATCCGGCCGGCGAGGGTGCGGGGTATGCCGGCGGCATCATGTCGGCCGCCGTCGATGGCATCGAGGTGGCCGAGGCGCTGGGGCTGCACCTGCTGGCGGCGCGCGCCGACGCTCGGCGGTA
>DASURM010000049.1:0-5410 GCA_036280035.1 Burkholderiaceae bacterium
CCACCGCGATCGCCGCGCTCATGCCGCCGGCGGTGAAGAAGTCCGGCGGTGACTTGAACTGTTTGTAGTGGTTGGCCACCAGCCACTCATTGACCGGGTTCTTCGGGATCGCGAAGTAGTAGTACGTGGCGCCTTCCATGCCCGGAAACTGCTTGTACGCGGTCATCGCCGGCAGGATGTTGCCGCCGGTGGCGATCTCGATGCCGTAGCGCTTGAGGTCGAGGTCGGCGATCTTGAACGGGTTGCCGGCACCGGCCCAGATGATCCAGATCACCTTGCGGCCGGGTTTGTCCTTCAACGAGTCGATCAGCCGCTGCGCGCCGGCGGTGAAGTCGGTGGTGTTGGTCGGCAGGTACTCCTCGTGCACCACCTTGGCGGTCTTCAGCGCCTCCTTGAACGCCTTGACGCCGTCGCGGCCGAACGCGTAGTCCTGCGCCAGCGTGGCGATCGACACGCCGGGCTTGTCGAGCGCCACCGCGTTGCTGATCGCGTCCTGCGAGCTGTTGCGGCCGGTGCGGAAGATGTACTTGTTCCACTTGTCGCCGGTGATCGAGTCGGCCACCGCGGGCTCCACCAGCAGGATCTTCTTGTACTCCTCGGCCACCGGCAGCAGCGCCAGCGCGACGCCGGAAGACGTGGGCCCGACGGCGAGGTCGGCCTTGTCGTCGCCGTAGGCCTGCGCGAGCAGGTTCTTGCCGACGTCGGGCTTGCCCTGGTCGTCTTTCTCGATCACCACCAGCTTCTTGCCGGCCACGGTCATCGTGCCGCCGGTGGCGTAGTCGAGCCCCATTTGGAAGCCGGTGATGGTCTGCTTCGCGTACGCCTCGAGCGGGCCGGTCTTGCTGGCGATCAGCGCGATGCGGATCTCCTTGCCCTGGGCCAGCGCGGCCAGCGGCAGCGCGAGCGCGGCCAGCGCGGCAGTGGCCAGCGCGCGGCGGCGCGAGGTCGATGGTTGCGAAGCGGAACGTCGTGGCATGCGGGTCTCCTGCAGGGGCCGGATCAGAAGGGAGCGACGAAGTCGGCGCTCCGGGCTTGAACGCACCAACATCATGCAAGTGGTGTGCCGCGCCTACCGCGACCAGGGTATCCACCGAGATCCCGACTCATCGCGTGGCCGCGCACCCGCCGCGTGGCCGAGTGGCGAGGCGAGTAGTGCCCGCTTGTCGGACAGTCGCGCGAGCGCGTGGCCGAAAACCGGTCACCTGGCTCGGTCGGCCGCCCGCGGCCGCCGATCGCTTCCCACCCTGCCCAAACGCGATCGTCGGGCCACATCACCGCAGGGCACATGCGCATCACGATTGTGTAGTTCGCGCGTCGGTGGGTCTGACTTAGATTGCCCACCAACCCAATCGCACTTGCGTCGGTCGATGATCACCCAATTCAGTTCCACTGCGGCCCGCGCGCCGCTGCCCGCCTGGTTCGACGACGAGGGCTTTCTCGATGACGGCGCCCGCTGGACACCGGCGCTGGCCGCGCAGATCGCCGCCGACGAAGGCGTGCTGGCGCTCTCGCCCAAGCACTGGGAGGTGATCGACCTCGTGCGCGAGCGCTACTTCAGCATCGGTGCGCTGCCGGTGATGCGGCTGATCTGCCGCGCCGCCGGCATCGAGCCCGGCCACGCGCACGACCTGTTTCCGAGCTGCCGCAGCCTGTGGCGAATCGCCGGCCTGCCCGATCCGGGCGAGGAAGCCCGGGCGTACATGAACTGACCGCCCCGCGCGAGCGAGAGCCAGGCGCTCGACGGTCGACCCGCAGCGCGAGATCGGCGCTCGGCGGCGGGCCGGTACGAAGTAGCGTCGGCCTCCGTCAGCGCGGCTCGGCCCGGTAGGTCTTGAACCGCGCGATCACCGCGGCCATCTCGTCGCGCGACAGCAAGGCCGGCTCGCCGGCCGCCAGCGCGGCGAGGTAGGCCTCGCACAGCGATTCGACTTCCAGCGCCACCGACAGCGCATGCGCGAGCGAGGTGCCACCGGCCACCAGGCCGTGGTTGGCGAGCAGGCAGGCGTGCCGATCGCCGAAGGCCTGCGCCACCGCCTGCGACAACGCCTCGCTGCCGAACAGGTGGTACGGCACGCACGGCACGCTGTCGCCGCCGGCCACCGCCACCATGTAGTGAAAGGCCGGCAGCGGCCGGCGCAGGCACGCCAGCGCGGTGGCGTGCACCGAGTGCACGTGCACCACGGCGTGCAGGTCGGCGCGCGCTGCGTACACCGCGCGGTGAAACGGCGCTTCGCTCGAAGGCTGCCAGGCGCCGCGCATGCTGCCGTCGTCGCCCAGCCACACCAGGTCGTCGACTCCGACCTCGGCGCCGAAGCCGGTGGGCGTGATCCAGCAGCCCGCGCTGCCGCGCACGCTCGCGTTGCCGGTGCTGCCGCGGTTCAGGCCGAGCCGATCGAGCTGGCGCACCGCCGCCACGAGCTGCTCGCGCAACGCCAGGTCATCGGCCATCGATCGGCTCCCGTTGCGGTTCGTCGAACAGCCCCGCGATGCCCTCGCGCGTGGCCGGAACGACGCCGCGCTCGGTGATCAGGGCGCTCACCAGGCGTGCCGGCGTCACATCGAAAGCCGGGTTGAGCGCGAGCGTGCCATCGGGCACCAGCTGCACCTCGACCGTGGTGCCGTCGCGCGTGCGGCCGGCGAGGTGCGTGACCTCGCGCGCGCGCCGCTCCTCGATCGGGATCTCGACGATCCCGTCGTGCAGCGAGCGGTCGAGGGTGGACAGCGGCATCGCCACCCAGAACGGCACGCCGCAGTCGCGCGCCGCCAGCGCCTTGAGGAAGGTGCCGATCTTGTTGGCGACGTCGCCGCACGCGGTGACGCGGTCGCAGCCGACGATCACCGCGTCGACCTGGCCGCGCTGCATCAGATGCCCGCCCGCGTTGTCGGCAATCACGGTGTGCGGCACGCCCTGCTCGCGCAGCTCGAACGCCGTGAGGCTGGCGCCCTGGTTGCGCGGCCGCGTTTCGTCGACCCACACGTGCACGGCCAGCCCTGCGGCCTGCGCGCGGTAGATCGGCGCCAGCGCGGTGCCCCAGTCGACCGTGGCAAGCCAGCCGGCGTTGCAGTGGGTCAGCACGTTCAGCGGTCGATCCGGTGCCTGCTGCGCGAGTGGGCGCAGCAGGGCAAGCCCGTGCACGCCCAGCCGCTCGTTGACGGCGACGTCGTCGTCGGCGAGCTGCGCGGCCAGGCGCCAGGCGGCGCCCGCACGCTCGGCCACCCGGCACCACAGCAGATGCGCCAGCATGCGCCGCACCGCCCAGGCCAGGTTCACCGCGGTCGGCCGCGACGCCTCGAGCTGCCTGGCGGCGCGCTCGAGCGCGGCATCGCTCGCATCGGCGCGCGCCTGCAACGCCAGGCCGTAGGCCGCGGTGACGCCGATCAGCGGCGCGCCGCGGACGGCCATCTCGGCGATCGCGTGCACGGCGTCGTCGACGTGGCGCAGCACGAGGCTCTCGACCCGATGCGGCAGCACGCGCTGGTCGAGCACCGTCACCGCGTCGTGCGTTGCCGCGGGCCAGATCGTGCGAGAGGGCTTGCCGTTCAGCAGCATGCGGCGATTCTGCCCCGTGCGCGGGCGAGGCCCGCTCGACCCAGGTGTCGCTGGCGCAGCTCAACGTGGTTCGCGCCTCACTCGAGATAGGCCTTGATCCGCTCCTCGCGCCGGCGCTGCACGGCATCGTCGACCAGCAGGCGCACGCGCGCCACGTCGTCGAGATCCCAGTTCAGGCTCAGCAGCGCGTACTGGCTGATCGCCTCGGTGTCGGCGCGGCGGGTTGCCGCGTGCACGCGCTCGATCGCGCGCTCGGCCCACTCGACGATCAGCGGGTCGTCGGGGCGCTGGGTCAGCGCCGTCCGGTCGCCGTAGGGGCCCTCCTCGATCCAGGCACTGGCAGCACCGGGCACGCCTTCGTCGGCCGCGCCCGCGGCCAGCGCGATGCGCTGCTCGACCTCGCGCGCCGACAGGTCGCCGCACGCGGCCGCGATGCGCGCCGTGCCGTCGCCGTAGCGCTGGCGCAGGCGCCGAGTGTCATCGCCCACCGGCAGCGCCTTCAGATAGCGATCGAAGTCGATCGCGTGCGCACAATGGGCCAGCAGGACGAACGCCTCCTGATAGCGCTCGCGCGGCGTCGGCCGCGACAGCAGGGCCTCGATCCGCTCGCGCAGGCTGACCGTGCGCGCTGCGGCCAGGCGCGACGGCTCGCTCAGCGCCCGCGCAGCGGTCACGCGCGCAGGCGCCGCAACGTCCGGCGGCGGCGCAACGATGGGCAGCGCCGCCGCGGCAGTCGGCGAGGGCATCGTCTGCGGCACAGGCGCGCTCGCCAGGACCGCGAGCACGACCGTGGCCAGCGCGATCACAACCGCGGCGACGGGATGCAACAGCGCACGCATCGGCGACTCACGCCCGCGCCACGGCGCGGCCATCGCAGTCTGATCGGCCGCGGCGCAAGCAGTCAAGCCATGCCCTTCGGCCGGCGACCGCACGGGGAGCCTATAGACTCGCCCTCGGCTGCGAAGGATCCGAACAGACGATGGCCACACGCAAGACCCGCGCCGCGCGCGCGGCCGAACCCGAGCCGCAGGAGGCAGGCGTCGCCGACACCGTGCAGGTGGTCAAGCACCGCGCCCGGCGCAAGAACATTCCGCCGGCGGGCATCGAAGCGCAGGGGCGCGTCGAAGAGGCAACCAAGATCCGCCTCGACTACAACCCGCACCTGCCGCCGCGGCTGCGCTTTGCCGACGACCCCGCCGCCGCCGACCGTCTGCCCGCGCTGCTGCAAACGGCGCGCGAACGCGCGCTCTCCGACGACGAGGCGCGTGAACTGGCCGCGGCGCTGCGCCGCCACGAGCCGTGGCTGGAGTGGAGCGGCAAGCGCGAGCGGCCGTGGTTCGAGGTCGAGCCGCCGGCACTGCACACCCTTCACCCCCGGTGCCGGCACATTCAAGAGCGACCAACCCGGACTTGACCGTCTCAGAAGCGCTGAGCGCCTGATTGGTCTTGGCAAGACGCTTGCGTACGTTCGCTTCTTGTCCGACTTCCCCGTCTTTCCACTTTCGAACATGTGGGAGGACACGGTGATTTCGGGGTTTGGAGCCGACAAGATCTACGTTGTCCAAACCGCACCCGACGTAGTCGCCCGCTGCCTCCTGATGACCACCGACCCCGGCGACCTCGTGCTCGACCCCACCTGCGGCAGCGGCACCACCGCGTTCGTCGCCGAGAAGTGGGGCCGGCGCTGGATCACCTGCGACACCAGCCGCGTCGCGCTCGCGCTGGCCAAGCAGCGGCTGATGACCGCGACGTTCGAGCACTTCCAGTTGCGCCCGTTGGAGCCCGAGGATCTGCAGCGCAACCCGCGCGGCGCCTGGCTGCGCAACGATGGCCACGAGCCGCGCACCTTGCGCTGCAAGT
>DASURM010000050.1:0-3767 GCA_036280035.1 Burkholderiaceae bacterium
CTTCAGCGCCGGAGAACCAATCGCATCGACCAGCGCCGCGGCCTCGGCCACCGTGTTGATGAAAGGCGTCTCGCGCGGCGCCAGTGGCTCGATGCAGTAGGTGACGCCGCAGCCCTCGGCGCGGCGTGCCGCGCGCGCGAAGCATTCGAGCGCGCGCTCGCGCACCGCCGCGGCCGAATCGCCGGGGCCTGGCGTGCGCTGCTTGGGCGAGCCGTGCACCAGATAGCGGCCACCGAGCAGCGCGCACAGCTCGACCAGGCGCTCCATCACCGCCACGGTGCGCGTGCGCACCGCGGCATCGGCGCCGACGATCGACAGCCCGGCCGGCGCTACCAGCAGCCAGTGCAGGCCGCTGATTGCGATGCCAGCGTCTTCGGCGATGCGGCGCCACTGCCGCGCCTGCGCATCGCCGATCGACAGCGGGTCGTCGGCCAGCGTGAACGGCGCGACCTCGAGCGCGTCGTAGCCGAGTGCGGCGGCCCACACGCACTGCTGCTGAAACGGCAGCGGCTGCAGCACCTCGTTGCAGAGCGCGAACTGCATGGCCCGCGACCTACCCGCGCCGCGCGAACAGCGCCTTCACGCCGCCGACGGCTGCGACGCGCACGCGGTCGACCTGCGAGCGAAACGCCGGCACGTAGAGCGCGATCGTGAAGATCGTGACGAACTCGAAGCCCATCGAGATCGGCCGCGTGAAGAACGGCTCGAGGCTGCCGTCGGACAGCACCAGGCCGCGGCGCAGGCTCTTGTCGAGCAGCGGGCCGAGCACCAGGCCGAGCACCAGCGGCGCCATCTCGTAGCCGCGCCGGCGCAGCAGGAAGGCGACGATGCCGATGGCGATCATCGCGTAGACGTCGAACAGCCTCGAGGCGGTGGCGAACGCGCCCACCACGCACAGCAGGAAGACGATCGGCATCAGCACCGTGCGCCGCACGCGCAGCACGTGCAGCAGCGGCCGCACGCCGAACAGGCCGAACAGCAGGATGGTGATCGACGCCAGCGTCGTCATCGCCACCACCTCGTAGACGAAGTGCGGATGCTGGATCATCAGCATCGGCCCGGGCTGGATGCCGTGGATGATCATCGCCGCCATCAGCACCGCCGACGGCGCCGAGCCGGGGATGCCGAGCGCCAGGCACGGGATGATGTGGCCGGGGATCGACGACATGTCGCCGGTCTCGGCGGCCATCAGGCCGTCGATCGAGCCCTTGCCGAACTGCTCCTTCTCCTTGCTCACCGCCTTGGCCGCGGCGTACGACATCCAGGCGCCGGCATCCTCGCCGACGCCGGGCAGCAGGCCGGTGAAGACGCCGATCAACCCCGAGCGCAGCACGGTGCGCCAGTACTGCACGATCTCGCGAAAGCGCGGCAGCACCGAGTCGCGCAGCTCGACGATCTTTCGCTCCACCGGGTCGGCCAGCGTCGTCAGCACCTCGGCCAGCCCGAACGCGCCCACCAGCGCCGGGATCAGCGCGATGCCGCCCGAGAGTTCGTCCCAGCCGAAGGTGAAGCGGTCGTAGGCGTAGATGCCCTCCTGGCCGATCTGCGCGATGAACAACCCGAGCAGGCCCATCAGCCAGCCCTTGATCGGATCGTTGCCGACGATGCTGCCGGAGATCACCACGCCGAACAGCGCGAGCCAGAAGAACTCGAAGGCGCCGAACGACAGCGCCACCTCGGCCAGCGCCGGCGTGAAGGTGGCCAGGAACAGCACGCCGATCAGCGTGCTGACGAACGCGCCCGAGGTGGCGATGCCGATCGCGCGGCCGGCCTGGCCTTTCATCGCCAGCGCATGGCCGTCGGCGCACGACGCGGCGTTGGCCGCGGTGCCCGGGATGTTGAGCAGGATCGCGGTGCGCGAGCCGCCGTACAGCGCGCCGACGTACGAACAGATCAGCACCAGGATCGCCTGGTTCGGTTCGAGCTTGATCGTCAGCGTGGTCAGCAGCGCGATCGCCAGCGTCGCCGACAGGCCGGGCAGGATGCCCATCACGATGCCGACGAACGCGCCGCCCAGGCCGTACAGCAGCGTCATCGGGTTGAGAAACCCGATGTACGCGCGCCCGAGATCCTCCAGCCCTTGGAACACGCGCGTCGCCCGGTTCGCTCAGGGCAGGCGCACCAGGAACAGATCCTGGAACACCCACTGCGTGATCAGCGACGAGGCGACGCCGATCACCAGCGCCTGCGCCACTGCCTTCGGCGTCAAGCGGCGCGCCGCCGGGTCGCGGCTGATGCCTTCGAGGATCAGGATCGAGCCGGTCACGTAGATCGTCGAGGCGAGCCAGAACGGCAGGCCGTGCCCGACCAGCACCAGGCCATAGCCCGCGCACAGCGCAGCCACCACGACGATGCGGCGGCGCTCGTCGCGCCGGTGCTCGGTCCACGCCGGGGCCGTCTCGCGCAACGCGCCGCGGCGCCAGCTGCGCAGCGCCAGCACGGTGCCGAGAATGATCATCGCCAGGCCGAGCAGCCCGGGCAGCAGCCCCGGCACGGTGTACGGGTTGATGTGCTGGTGCTCGAGCCGGTCCATCGTGATCGAGCCGATCAGGATCGCCGTGCCGAGCACGATCCAGCCCCACGCCGCGAACCAATCGGTGCGCGCGCTGCCCGACGGCTCGCCGTCGGGCTCTTGAGCGGCTTGGCTCATCGGACCCCCTTGACGCTGCGCGTCGTCCCCCCGAGGGGGAGTGAGCGCCTTCGGAACGGCCGTGCGGCGCTCATCGCGCCCCTCCCCGGTGCGCTCAAGGCCTGGGAATGCCCACCGTGTCGGGCGACACCTTGGCCTTGCCGCCGTCGAACAGCAGCCAGGCGTTGGCCTGGATCGCGGGGAACACCGCCTTCTGCGCGGCGTCGCCGTACTGCGGCGCGAACAGCGCGCCGCGGCTGGCGGCGTACTTCTGGAGCGCCTCGCTGCGCGCGATCTGGTCGGCCCAGATCTTCTCCAGCGTCTTGATCACCTCGTCGGGCACGCCCTTCGGGATGAAGATGCCGAAGTAGTTGGTCGGCGCGGTGAAGCCCGGCAGCGTCTGCGACAGCGGCGGGATCGTGCCGTAGCCCTCGAGCACCAGCGCCTTGTCGCTCACCGTGGCCAGCGGGCGCAGCCGCTTGCCGCGAATCATGTCGGCCTGTTCGACCGCAAGCTGGGTGGTGACTTCGGCCTCGCCGGCCACCGTGGCCACCACCGCGGGGTTGCCGCCGTCGTAGGTGACGTGCCGGTACTTGACGCCGGTGACCTTGCTGATCAGCTCCATCGCGTTGTGGCCGGCCGAGGTGACGCCGGCGGTGGCCACGCTGATCTGGCCCGGCTTGGCCTTCATCGCGTCGAGCAGTTCCTTGGCGTTCTGGTACGGCGTCTTGGGGTTGACGCCGATCACCTGCACGTTGGCGACGTTGAGGAACAGGTTCCAGTCGGAAATGCGTGCCTTCAGGCTGCCCAGCGTCTCGTAGGTGCCGAGATCCTGCGCGGCGCCGGCCGTCCAGGTGTAGCCGTCGCGCGGCGCGTCGAACGCGCTCTTGGTGCCGATCGAGCCCGAGGCGCCCGGCTGGTTGACGACGACGATCGTCTGCCCGAGCGCCTTCTCCAGCTCGGCCGCGGTGACTCGCGTCACCTGGTCGGTCGAGCCGCCGGCGGCCCATGGCACGATCAGGTTGATCGGGCGCGTCGGCTTCCACTGCGCCTGCGCGCCGCCGGCCAGCGTGAGGCCGGCGGCCGCGGCCAGCAGGGACTTCAGAAAGGTGCGTACATGCATGGGCGTCGTCCTCGC
>DASURM010000051.1:0-7695 GCA_036280035.1 Burkholderiaceae bacterium
GTGGCCGCACCCGGCCGCCGGCGGCGACGGGCTCGACGCCGGCTGGGTGCCGTTTCACAAGCTGTCGCAGTGGCTCGCCTACTCGCTGCTCGAGCCGCTGCAGTGGGCCGGGGTTCGGGTGCATGAGGTTGGCGCGCTGACTGGGCTGCCCGAATACCGCAACGGCGGCCTGTTGCTCGATGCCGGCGTGATCGTCGCGCGCGACGCCGGCTTCGCTGCGCAGGCGGTGCGCCCGGGCGACGCCTGGACGATCGAGTGGCGCGCGTTGACGGTGACGCTGCTCGACGAGCTGGCTCTGCACGTGCGCCGCCTGCTCGGGGTGGCGGAAGAAGCGTTCCCGCTGGCGTGCCTGCTCGAAGGCGGCACCTGGGCCGCCGGCCGCGCGATCGCCGGCGAGCGGCGCGACGGCGCACTGCCGCCGGTGGTGGTGGTGAGCGACGGCACGGTATTCTGACCCGCCAGCGAGAAACCCGAGGAGCCTGCGTTGACGACGCCCAAGCCCGAAGTGCACCTGATCGCCCACCCGCTGGTGCAGCACAAGCTGACGCTGATGCGCCAGAAGGACCGCTCGACCAGCAGCTTCCGCCGCCTGCTCGGCGAGATCGGCATGCTGATGGCCTACGAGGTCACGCGCGAGATGCCCACGCAGCTGATCGAGATCGAGACCCCGCTGGCGACGATGCGCAGCCCCGTGATCGAAGGGCGCAAGACGGTGTTCGTCGCGATCCTGCGCGCCGGCACCGGCTTCCTCGACGGCATGCTCGAGGTGATTCCGGGGGCGCGCGTCGGCCACGTCGGCTTGTATCGCGACCCCAAGACGCTGGTGGCGGTGGAGTACTACTTCAAGATGCCGCACGGCATGCACGAGCGCGACGCCATCGTGCTCGACCCGATGCTGGCCACCGGCAACTCGGCAGTGGCCGCGGTCGACCGGCTGAAGGAGACCAAGCCGCGCTCGATCCGCTTCGTCTGCCTGCTGGCCGCGCCCGAAGGGATCGCGAACTTCCATACGCACCATCCCGACGTGCCGATCTACACCGCGGCGATCGACGAGAAGCTCAACGACCACGGCTACATCGTGCCGGGCCTCGGCGACGCCGGCGACCGCATCTTCGGCACGAAATGACCCACCCCCGATGCGGCCTGGCGGCCGCCTCCCCCTCCAGGGGGCAACACCAGCGGACTGGCAGAGCCAGACCCGCGGTGTTCGCTTGGGGACGCGCCGCTGGAGCGGCGCGAGGCGGCGTTGCCGCCGAAGAAGCGCGCGTGTGGACATGCTGCTGATCCGCAACGCCACGCTGCCCGACGGGCGGCAGGGCATCGATCTGCTCGCACGGGATGGCCGCTTCATCGAGGTGGCGCCCAACTTGCCGATGCCGGCGGGGGCCGAAGTGCTCGACGCGCAGGGCTGGCTGCTGTCGCCGCCCTTCGTCGACGCCCACTTCCATCTCGACTCGGCGCTCAGCTACGGCCAGCCGCGTGTCAACCAGAGCGGCACGCTGCTCGAAGGCATCGCGCTGTGGGGCGAACTGAAGCCGCTGCTGACCGAGGAGGCGATCGCCGAGCGCGCGCTGCGCTACTGCGACTGGGCGGTGGCCAAGGGGCTGCTGGCGATCCGCTCGCACGTCGACGTCTGCGACCCGCGGCTGCTGGCGGTGCGCGCGCTGCTGCAGGTGCGCGAGCGCGTCAAGCCGTACCTCGACCTGCAGCTCGTCGCGTTTCCGCAGGACGGTGTGCTGCGTACGCCCGGTGCGCTCGACAATCTGAAGCGCGCACTCGACCTGGGGGTCGATGTGGTCGGCGGCATCCCGCACTTCGAGCGCACCGCGGCCGAGGGCGCGGCCAGCGTCAGGCTGCTGTGCGAGCTGGCGGCCGCGCGCGGCCTGCGCGTCGACCTGCATTGCGACGAAACCGACGACCCGGCGTCGCGCCACGTCGAGACGCTGGCTTTCGAGACGCAGCGGCTGAAGCTGCACGGCCGCGCGACCGGCTCGCACCTGACGTCGATGCACTCGATGGACAACGCCTACGCGAGCAAGTTGATCGCGCTGATCGCCGATGCGGGTCTGAGCGTGGTGGCTAACCCGCTGATCAACATCACGCTGCAGGGGCGCTACGACAGCTACCCGAAGCGGCGCGGCATGACGCGGGTGCACGAGCTGCAGGCCGCCGGCGTGCCGGTGGCGTTCGGCCACGACTGCGTGCTCGATCCGTGGTATCCGCTCGGCAGCGCGGACATGCTCGAAGTCGCGGCGATGGGGCTGCACGTCGGGCAACTGACGGCCGCCGCGCAGATGCGGGCCTGCTTCGATGCGGTGACCGCGGTGCCGGCGCGCATCCTGGGGCTGCCCGGTTACGGGCTCGAGCCGGGCTCCCGCGCCGACTGCGTGCTGCTGCAGGCGCGCTCGCCGATCGAGGCGATCCGGCTACGCGCGCAGCGCCTCGCGGTGGTGCGCGGCGGCCGCGTGGTGGCGCGAACGGGCAGCGCCAGCGCCGCGCTCGACCTGCCCGGACGCCCTGCTTCGGTGGACTTCACCCTCTGACGCGGTGGGCGCGGTGCCGCGCCCGGCTGGCTAGAATGGATCGACCGAGGGACGCCGCCCGCCTGCAATGAAGCTGATCGGATCGAACACCAGCCCGTACGTGCGCAAGGTGCGCATCGTGATGGCGGAGAAGAAGCTCGACTACCAGTACGTGGTCGAGGACGTCTGGGCCAACGACAACATGCTGAAGTCCAACCCGCTGGGCAAGGTACCTTGCCTGGTGGTCGAAGGCGTCGAGGCGATCTTCGACTCGCGGGTGATCGTCGAGTATGTCGACACGCTGTCGCCGTTGAGCCGGCTGATCCCGGCCGGCGGCCGCGAGCGCGTCGAGGTGCGCACCTGGGAGGCGCTGGGCGACGGCCTGCTCGACGCGTCGATCGCCGCGCGGCTCGAAGCCAACTGGGCGCCGCGCGGCGACGCGCGTTCGCAGGCCTGGATCGACCGCAACATGAGCCGCGTCGCGGCAGCGCTCAAGGCGATGAGCCGCGGCCTCGGCGAGAAGCCGTGGTGCGCCGGGCTGCACATGAGCCTGGCCGACATCGCGGTGGGCTGCTCGCTGTTCTATCTCGACTTCCGCTTTCCGCAGATCGACTGGCGCGGCGAGTATCCCAACCTCTCCCGCCTGGGCGACAAGCTCGCGGCGCGCAAGAGCTTCATCGACACGGTGCCGGCGCCGTAGCGGCGCGGGCTCCGCCGGCCGAGTCGCGTCAGGCCAGCTCGAGGTTCAGCGAGCCGGCGCGCACGTCCCACTGCAGCTTGCGCACGATCGCGCGCAGGCGGCGGCCGATCTCGCCGGCGGACACGCGGCACGCGGCGGCCACCTGATCGAGCCGATAGCCGGCCGCCAGTCGCATCAGCAGCTCGCGCTGCGCGGGCTCGAGCTGCAGCGGGCTCTGCTCGTCGCCGATCGACGGCGACAGCGCGTGGCGGCACGGCATGCGCGCGCGCTCGAAGTGATCGAGCAGCGCATGGGCCAGCGGCGTGCTCAGTGCGGTCTCGCCGCGCAGCGTCTGCTCGATGGTGGTCAGCAGCGCCGAAGGGTGCGCACCGCACACGCTCAGGTTGTCGGCGCCTGCACGCAGCGCCTCGACCATCAGCGCATCGTGCTCGTGGTCGGCCAGGGCCACGAGCAGCGGCCGCAGCGGCAACGCAGCGAGCCACTGGATCATCGCCAGCGCCGTACCGTCGAGCAGCCGCAGTTCGCACAACACGAGTTCAGGTTGGTGCTGCGTCAGCAGCGCGCGCGCCGAGCGCGCGGCGTTGGTCACTGCGACGACCTCGTGAAAGCCGGCGGCCAGCAGGTCGCGCCACGCCAGGGCCTGGGCGGGTTCGCGAACGACGAGGGCGATGCGGCTCATGAAGGTCCCGCGCCGGATACGGCGGGTGACCGATTGTTGCGCCGCCGACTCCGCTGCACACCCCTCAAGCGTGAGGCGTTGCCCCGCGAACGGGGGCCAGGCGTCAGGGCGCCGCCGCGAAGCTCGTTGCCTGGGCGCGCGGCCAGTACAACTCGAACACCGCGTGCGGCCAGGGCGCGTCGCCGCGCGCCGCGGCCAGCAACTCGCCGGGCTTGACGAAAGTCAGCAGGTTGGCCAGCAGCCGCACCTGCCGATCGTCGCCGCGGCGCACGATGTGGGTGGCGCGGATCTGGTTCGGGTGCTCGAGCGCGGCTGCCTGAACCAGCTCCTTCAGCGCCTCGAGCGTGTGGCGGTGGAAGCGGTAGACGCGCTCGATCTTGTCGGGCACCACCAGCGCACGCTGGCGCAGCGGATCCTGCGTGGTGACGCCGGTCGGGCAGGCGCCGGTGTGGCAGTGCTGCGCCTGGATGCAGCCGAGCGCGAACATGAAGCCGCGCGCCGCATTGCACCAGTCGGCACCGAGCGCCATCAGGCGCGCGATGTCGAAGGCGCTCACCACCTTGCCGGCCGCGCCGAGGCGGATGCGCTGGCGCAGGTTCAGGCCGGTCAGCGTGTTGTGCACCAGCAGCAAGCCTTCCTGCAGCGGCGTGCCGACGTGATTGGTGAACTCCAGCGGCGCCGCCCCGGTGCCGCCCTCAGCGCCGTCGACGACGATGAAGTCCGGCGTGATGCCGGTCTGCAGCATCGCCTTGCAGATCGCCAGCCACTCCCACGGGTGGCCGATGCACAGCTTGAAGCCGGTGGGCTTGCCAGCCGAGAGCTCGCGCAGGCGGTCGATGAAGCGCAGCATCTCGATCGGCGTGTCGAACGCGCCGTGGCGCGCCGGCGAGATGCAGTCGACGGCGACCGGAACGCCGCGCGCGGCGGCGATCTCGGCGGTGACCTTGGGCCCCGGCAGCACGCCGCCGTGGCCGGGTTTGGCGCCCTGGCTCAGCTTGAGCTCGATCAGCTTCACCTGCGGGTCGCACGCGCTTGCCGCGAAGCGCTCGGCGCTGAAGCTTCCGTCGTCGTTGCGGCAGCCGAAGTAGCCCGAGCCGATCTCCCAGATCAGGTCGCCGCCGTGCACACGGTGGTGCACGCTGATCGAGCCTTCGCCGGTGTCGTGCGCGAAGCCGCCGCGCCGGGCGCCGCCGTTGAGCGCCAGGATCGCGTTGGCGCTCAAGGCGCCGAAGCTCATCGCCGAGATGTTGAACACGCTGGCCGAGTACGGCTGCGCACGACCTTCGCCGACGAGCACGCGGAAGTCGTGCGACGCGATTCGCGTCGGTTGCAGCGAGTGGTTGATCCACTCGTAGCCGAGCGCATGCACGTCGAGCTGGGTGCCGAACGGGCGCTTGTCGGAGTCGCCCTTCGCCCGTTGGTACACCAGCGAGCGCTGCTGCCGCGAGAACGGATGCTGCTCGTTGTCGCTCTCGATGAAGTACTGGCGGATCTCGGGCCGCACGTATTCGAGCAGGAAGCGCAGGTGCCCGATCACCGGGTAGTTGCGCAGCACCGCGTGACGCCGCTGCAGCGAGTCGCGCACGCCCATCAAGACCAGCACGCCGAACGCGAGCGCCCCCAGCCCCCACTGCCCGAATGCCACCCAGACGAAGGCGCACAGCAGGAAGCCGATGCCGCAGACGAGCCAGGTCAGGTAGCGGATCGGGAAATAGCGGTCCAGTGCGTGCAGCCAGGCGGGCATCGCCCTCTCCATCCAGAGGCACGCTGCGCATCGTAGGCGAGCCCCGCGTGCGTCACGGGGGCGAATTGCGCCGCATGGCGCGGCCAATTCCGTGCTTGTTCGCGCGCTACGGCTGCGCGAGCGGTTGCGCCAGCGCAGCGGCGCGGTGCGCCAGGAAGCGCTCGAGCTTGCCCTGCGCCTGGCGCCGCACCTGGTTGCGCAGCATCGGCGACCAGCCCATCACCAGGCCGGTGGAGCCCAGCGCCTGGCGCGACCAGCGCCAGAAGTCGTAGTTCTCGCTGTGGGTGGCGATCAGGCCGTCCTCGAACGTGAACTGCGCGCTCACCACGTTGTGCACTATGCGACCGGCGGCGCCGGAGCGGTAGCGCGCCTCCCAGCGCGCGCTGCCGCGCTCGCCGTTGGCGGCCTCGAGGTCGCTCGCCTCGAGGCGCCACACCGCCTGGCCACCGTTGCGGATGGTCTGGCACACCATCTGCCACATCGCACCGATCTGCTCGGCGCCGTCGAGCACGAACAGCGGATCCTCGAACTGCGCATGCGGCGCGTAGCAGCTTTGCATCGTGCGCGAATCGAGCGACGCGAAGGCAGCGTAGAAGCGCTTGAGCAGGGCCTGGGGGCTCATCGACGGGGACGGCGGGGGCGGGAAACCCAGTATGCGCGCGCGGCCGCAGCGCAGGCGTGAACAACCGCAACCGCTGCGGCCGCCGCAACGCCGACCCCTCCGGTCGAGGGTCGATGCAGGCGACGGCGCGCCAAGCCGGTTGCGCAATTTGCCACGCTATACTGCCGGCCACAGCGCCGATTTGTTCCGGCTTGCGGGCGCTCTAGAAATGCTGCTAAAGAGGGATGCCCACCGGCGCCCGCATCTGCAGCGGCGCCGGTTTTGCTTTTGTTGGCCATGCATTCGATCGGCGTCGTTCGTCCACAGAGCCTGCACTTCGAGCAGCCGCTGGTGCTGCGCAGCGGCGCGACGATCGCCGACTACACGCTGGTCTACGAGACCTACGGTGCGCTCAACGCCGATGCCAGCAACGCGGTGCTGGTGTGCCACGCGCTCAACGCCGGTCACCACGTGGCCGGCGAGTACGACAGCGGGCAGCGCAGCGTCGGCTGGTGGGACAACCTCGTCGGCCCGGGCAAGCCGCTGGACACCGATCGCTTCTTCGTGATCGGCGTCAACAACCTCGGATCGTGCTTCGGTTCGACCGGGCCGATGCACGTCAACCCGGCGACCGGGCGGCCCTACGGGGCCGACTTCCCGGTGGTGACCGTCGAGGACTGGGTCGATGCGCAGGCGCGGCTGGTCCAGGCGCTGGGCATCGAGCGGCTCGCGGCGGTGATCGGTGGCAGCCTGGGCGGCATGCAGGCGCTGGCCTGGACGCTGCGGTTTCCCGCGCGCGTGCGCCACTGCATCGCGGTGGCCAGCGCCCCGAACCTGTCGGCGCAGAACATCGCGTTCAACGAGGTGGCACGCCGCGCGATCACCACCGACCCCGACTTCCACGGCGGCCACTACTACGAAAACGCGGTGGTGCCGGCACGCGGGCTGCGGGTGGCGCGAATGATCGGCCACATCACGTACCTGTCCGACGACTCGATGGCGGCCAAGTTCGGCCGCGAGCTGCGCAACGGCGGCCTCGGCTACACGACGCAGGACATCGAGTTCCAGATCGAGAGCTACCTGCGCCATCAGGGCGACAAGTTCAGCGAATACTTCGACGCCAACACCTACCTGCTGATCACGCGCGCGCTCGACTACTTCGACCCGGCGCGCGAGTTCGGCGGCGACCTGACCCGCGCCTTCGCGCGCGCCAGCGCGAAGTTCCAGCTCGTCAGCTTCAGCACCGACTGGCGCTTCTCGCCGGCGCGCTCGCGCGAGATCGTGAAGGCGCTGCTCGATAACCGCCTCGACGTGAGCTACGCCGAGATCGACGCGCCGCACGGCCACGACGCGTTCCTGCTCGACGACCCGCGCTACCACGGCGTGCTGCGGGCGTATTTCGACCGCATCGCCGCGGAGGTCCAGTCATGAGCGAGCGACGCGAACTGG
>DASURM010000052.1:0-5588 GCA_036280035.1 Burkholderiaceae bacterium
TCACCAGATCGGGCCTCGGGCCGCCGGCCTTGGCGCGCTTCACGAGTTCTGGCAGCACCTCGGCGGCGTTGCCGAGCAGGCCGATCGACACCGCCTTGCCTTCTTGCGTGTAGCGCCGGATTCGCGCCAGCGCATCGTCGAGATCCTTGGCTTGCTCGTCGAGGTACTTCGAGCGCAGCCGGAAGTCGATGCGGCTCTGCTGGCACTCGATGTTGAGCGAGCAGGCACCGGCGAAGCTCGCCGCCAGCGGCTGCGCGCCGCCCATGCCGCCGAGGCCAGCGGTCAGAATCCACTTGCCCTTCCAATTGTTGGCCCCTTGGTCGCCGGGTACGGCGACCTGTCCCCCGAGGGGAGCGCGCCCGGCTTGGGGCGGCCCGGCGCTCGGGCGCACGCCGCCGTAGTGCTGCCGTCCCGCCTCGACGAAGGTCTCGTAGGTGCCCTGCACGATGCCCTGGCTGCCGATGTAGATCCACGAGCCAGCAGTCATCTGGCCGTACATCATCAGGCCCTTGCGATCCAGTTCGTGGAAGTGCTCCCACGTGCCCCACTTGGGCACGAGGTTCGAGTTGGCAAGCAGCACGCGTGGCGCATCGACATGCGTGCTGAACACGCCGACCGGCTTGCCCGACTGGATCAGCAGCGACTCGTCTTCCTTCAGCTCGCGCAGGCTACGCAGGATCTGCTCGAAGCAATCCCAGTTGCGCGCCGCCTTGCCGATGCCGCCGTAGACCACCAGCGCATCGGGGTTCTCGGCAACCGCCGGGTCGAGGTTGTTCTGGATCATGCGGTAGGCAGCCTCGATCAGCCAGTTGCGGCAGCTCAGGCTCGAACCGGTGGGCGCCTTCACGGGGCGTGGCTGGGCGAGGTGGCGGGCGGTGGAGAGGTCGGTCATCTGAGGCTCCTTGCGAACGGCGCTCGGGCGCGCTGCGCCTGTGCGGGTTGCACTCTACTTGTCTAGACAAGTCTAGGCAAGTACGATCGCCCCATGGTTTCCCCTGAAGGCGCGGTGGCGATGCCGGCGCAGCCGGCCACGGCCGCCCGGCCGCCGTATGCGCGCGTCAAGCAGCACCTGAAAGACGGCCTGGCCGCCGGCCGCTGGCCGCCCGGCGCGCTGATGCCGTCGGAGGCCGAGCTGGTGGCCGAGTTCGGCGTCAGCCGCATGACGGTGAACCGCGCGCTGCGCGAGCTGCAGGCCGAGGGGCTGGTCGAGCGCTCGCAGGGCGTGGGCACCTTCGCCGCGCCGCTGCACCGCGTGTCGTCGACGCTGACGATCCGCGACCTGCACGAGGAGATCGAGGCGCGCGGCCACCAACACCACGCCAGCGTGCACCTGCAGCGCGCCGAGCGCGCCGGCGCGGCGCTGGCGGCACAGCTCGGCGTGCCGCCGGGCGGCCGCGTCTTCCACACCCTGATCGTGCACCACGAGAACCACGTGCCGTTGCAGTGCGAAGACCGCTACGTCAACCCGGCCGCGGCGCCCGATTACCTCGACGCAGACTTCACGCGCACGACGCCGACGCGCCACCTGTTCGAGGCCACCGCGCTGTGGCGCGCGCAGTACTCGATCGAGGCCGCACGCCCCACCGCGCAGGAGGCCAAGCTGCTCGCGATCTCGAGCGCCGACCCGTGCCTGATCATCGTCCGCCGCACCTTCACGCGCAGCGCACCGATCACGATCGCGCGGCTGGTGTACCCCGGCAGCCGCTACCAGCTCGAAGGGCAGTTCGCGCTATGACCCCGCGCGGCCGCCCGAAGCTCGACGGGGCAGCGAGCGAACCGGGCCTGCGCCTCGTCGAGCTCGACACCATCGAGCCCATGCCTTGGAGGAACGGCGGCGGCACGACGCGCGACCTGCTCGCCTGGCCCGACCCCGCGGCTTGGCGTCTGCGCATCAGCGTCGCCGCGATCGAGCGCGACGGACCGTTCTCCGACTTTATCGGCATCGAGCGCTGGTTCGCGGTGCTGCAAGGCAGCGGCGTCGCGCTGCAACTGGGCAGCGTGCGCCGCGAGGTCCGCCGCGGCGCGCCGCCGCTGCGGTTCGACGGCGCGCTGGCGCCAATGTGCTGGCTGCTCGACGGCCCCACCAGCGACCTCAACCTGCTGGTGCGGCGCGACGCCGGCACCGCGGCGATGCAAGACGCAGCGCCCGGCTGCGATTGGACCTCCGACGCCGCCTGGCGCGCACTGTTGAGCGCCGGCGCCGCGGAGTTGGTTGTCGACGATCGCGCCGTCGCCGCCACGCGCGGCACTGCGCTGCTGTGGAGCGCGCAGGCTGCGCAACAGCGCTGGCAAATGCGGCCGCGGTCCGGCACCATGGCGCGCGGCTGGTGGATCGAGTTCCGGCCTCACGCGGGAGGCGCAGCATGAAGACGACCCTGTGGCGCCACGCGCGCTTGGCCACGATGACCGACACCCCAGCCTGGGGCTGGATCGAGCGCGGCGCGCTGCTGGTCGAAGGCGATCGCCTGCGCTGGGTCGGCCCCGAAGCCGCGCTGCCCGCGGCGCTGTCGGTGGAGGCCGAGCACGACCTCGGCGGCGCGCTGGTCACGCCCGGGCTGATCGACTGCCACACCCACCTCGTCTACGGCGGCCAGCGCGCGAGCGAGTTCGAGCAGCGGCTGCAAGGTGCGAGCTACGAGGAGATCGCGCGCGCCGGTGGCGGCATCCGCGCCACGGTGGCGGCCACGCGCGCCGCCGGCGACAGCGCGCTGTTCGAATCGGCGCGCGCGCGCGCGCTGGCGCTGATGGCCGAAGGCGTGACGACGATCGAGATCAAGTCGGGCTACGGCCTCAACCGCGACGACGAGGCGCGCTGCCTGCGCACCGCGCGCAGGCTCGGCCGCGAGCTGCCGCTGACCGTGCGCACCACCAGCCTGGCCGCGCACGCTCTGCCGCCTGAGTTCGACGGTCGCGCCGACGACTACATCGACGCCGTCGTGCAGTGGCTGCCGCAATGGCACGCGCAAGGGTTGGTCGACGCCGTCGACGCCTTCTGCGAGCGCATCGGCTTCACGCGCGAACAGACCGCGCGCGTGTTCGACGCCGCGCGCTCGCTCGGGCTGCCGGTGAAGCTGCACGCCGAGCAGCTCAGCGACATGAACGGCGCCGAGCTGGCGGCGCAGTACAGCGCGCTGTCGTGCGACCACCTGGAGCACCTGAGCGAGCGCGGCGTGCTGGCGATGGCCGAAGCCGGCACCGTGGCGGTGCTGCTGCCCGGTGCGTTCTACTTCCTGCGCGAGACGAAGCTGCCGCCGGTCACTGCGCTGCGCGCCGCCGGCGTGCCGCTGGCGATCGCCAGCGATCACAATCCGGGGTCGTCGCCCGCGCTGTCGCTGCTGCTGATGCTGCACATGGCCTGCACGCTGTTTCGCCTGACGCCCGAAGAGGCGCTGCGCGGCGTGACGGTCCACGCCGCGCGCGCGCTCGGCCTGAGCGCCTCGCACGGCGCGCTCGAGGCCGGCAGGCACGCCGACTTCGCGGTGTGGGATCTGGAGCATCCCAACGAACTGGCCTACTGGTTCGGCCACAACCCGTGCCGCCACGTCGTGCAGGCGGGAGTCGAGCGCCGATGAAGGCCACGAAGACGCACGACGTCTACACGCTGTACCAGGGCACGCAACCGCTGCTGGTGAGCGTGCCGCACGTCGGTACCGTGCTGCCCGACGATCAGCGGCAGCGCTACGTCGAGCGCGCCTTCGCGTTCGAAGACACCGACTGGCACCTGGACACGCTGTTCGATTTCGTGCGCGCACTCGGCGCATCGCTGATCGTGCCGCGCTACAGCCGCTACCTGATCGACCTCAACCGCCCGCCCGAGAACGCGCCGATGTACCCCGGCGTCAACAACACCGAGCTGTGCCCGACGCGCTTCTTCAGCGGCGACGCGCTGCTCCGCGACGGCAACGCGCCCGACGAAGCCGAGATCGCGCGCCGCGTCCGCACCTACTGGCAGCCGTACCACGACGCGCTGCGCACCGAGCTGGAGCGGCTGCACGCCACGCACGGCCGCGTGGTGCTGTTCGACGGCCACAGCATCAAGAGCGAGCTGCCGTGGCTGTTCGACGGCAAGCTGCCCGACCTCAACCTCGGCACCGCCGCCGGTAAGAGCTGCGCACCAGGCCTGCGCGCCGCGCTGTCGCGCGTGCTGGCCGCGCAGGCGCAGTTCACGCACGTGGTCGACGGCCGCTTCAAGGGCGGCCACATCACGCGCCACTACGGCAACCCCGGCGCCGGCGTGCACGCGGTGCAGCTCGAGATGTGCTGGAGCTGCTACATGGCCGAGCGCCCGCCGTACGAGATCGACCCCGCGCGCAGCGCCCGGTTGACGCCGATCCTGCACGCGCTGGTGCACACCATGCTGCGCTGGACGCCGCATGGCTGAGGCCGCACCGATCGCGCAGCGGCTGTGGGCGCCGCGCGCCTGGGTGCACGGGCGTTGGCAAGAAGCGGTGCTGCTCGAAATCGCCACCGACGGCACCTGGAAGCACGTGGTGCCGGGCACGCCGCGCACGCCCGACCTGCACGCCCCGCCCGGCCCGGTGCTGCCGGGCCTGGTGAATGCGCACGGCCACGCCTTCCAGCGCGCCTTCGTCGGCCTGGCCGAGCGCCGCGACCGCGAGCACGACGACTTCTGGAGCTGGCGCGAACGCATGTACGGCGTGGCGCTCACGATCACGCCGCAGCGGCTGCGGGAGGTGGCTACGCAGCTCTACGCCGAGTTGCTGCGCGGCGGCTACACGCAGGTGTGCGAGTTCCATTACCTGCACCGCGCCCCCGACGGCTCGCACTACGCCGATCCGCTGGCGATGAGCCGCGCGCTGGTGCAGGCCGCACGCGACACCGGCATCGGGCTGACGCTGCTGCCGGTGCTGTACGAACGCGCCGGTTTCACGTCAGCCGGCCTGCGCGACGATCAGCGCCGCTTCGCCACCACGGTCGACGACGTGCTCGCGCTGCGCGACGGCGTGCGCGCGCTGGGTGCGCCGCACGTCAGCGCCGGCGTCGCGATCCACTCGCTGCGCGCGGTCAAGGCGTCGTCGATCGCGGCGCTCGCCGAGCGGCTGGCCGGCGAGGCCGCGCCGATCCACATCCACGTCGCCGAGCAGACCGCCGAGGTCGACGACTGCATTGCCGCCACCGGCCTGCGGCCGATCGAATGGCTGACCCGGCATGCGTCGCTCGACGCGCGCTGGCAACTGGTGCACGCGACGCACGCCACGCCGGCCGAGATCGACGCGGTGGCCGACAGCGGAGCCGGCGTCGTGCTGTGCCCGAGCACCGAGGCCAACCTCGGCGACGGGCTGGCCGACCTGCCGCGCTGGCTCGCCACCGCCACGCCGCTGTCGATCGGCTCCGACAGCCACGTCACGCGCGACTGGCGCGAGGAACTGCGCCTGCTCGAATACGGCCAGCGGCTGACGCTGCGCCGGCGCAACGTGGCCGCGGCGCCCGAGGCGGGCGAGCCGTCGACCGCGGCGCGCCTGTTCGAACGCATGCTCGCCGGCGGTGCCGCGGCCGCGGGGCTCGGCATCGCGGGGCTGCGCCCAGGAGCGCGCGCCGATCTGCTGGTGATCGACGCCGACGATCCC
>DASURM010000053.1:0-4669 GCA_036280035.1 Burkholderiaceae bacterium
GAGCGCTGGTTGGCTGCGCAGGCCGATCCGGCGCAACACGCCGCGCTGCGCGATGCCGCGGCCGCAAGCTGCGCCACGCACGTGCAGGCGATGCTCGCGTTCCAGCAAATGGGCGTGCCCACGGTGGACTACGGCAACAACATCCGCCAGGTGGCGCTCGAGGAAGGCGTGAAGAACGCCTTCGACTTTCCGGGCTTCGTGCCGGCGTACATCCGGCCGCTGTTCTGCCGCGGCAAGGGGCCGTTCCGCTGGGTGGCGCTGTCGGGCGACCCGGAGGACATCCGCAAGACCGACCGCAAGCTGAAGGAGCTGTTCCCGCACGACGCGCACCTGCACCGCTGGCTCGACATGGCCGGCGAGCGCATCGCGTTCCAGGGGCTGCCCGCGCGCATCTGCTGGCTCGGCCTCGGTGAGCGTCATCGCGCGGGTCTCGCGTTCAACGAGATGGTGAAGTCCGGCGAGCTGAAGGCGCCGATCGTGATCGGCCGCGACCACCTCGACTCCGGCTCGGTCGCCAGCCCCAACCGCGAGACCGAAGCCATGCGCGACGGCAGCGACGCGGTCAGCGACTGGCCGCTGCTCAACGCGCTGCTCAACACCGCCGGCGGCGCCACCTGGGTCAGCTTTCATCATGGCGGTGGCGTCGGCATCGGCTACTCGCAGCACGCCGGCGTGGTGATCGTGTGCGACGGCACCGACGCTGCGGCCAGGCGCATCGAGCGCGTGCTGTGGAACGACCCGGCCACCGGCGTGATGCGTCACGCCGACGCGGGCTACGAAGACGCGATCGCCTGCGCGCGCGAACAGGGTTTGAACCTGCCGATGATCGGCCGCTGATGGAGCTGAGTCCCGGCGCGCTGTCGCTCGACGACCTGCAGTCCATCCATGCCGGTGGCGCCGGCGCGCTGACGCTCGGCGCCGCCGCGCGCACCGCGATTCGAGCGAGCGCCGCGGTGGTGCAACGCGCGGCGCGCGGCGAGGCGCCGGTGTACGGCGTCAACACCGGCTTCGGCAAGCTCGCGTCCACCCGCATCGGCGAGGCCGACCTCGCCGCGCTGCAGCTCAACCTGATCCGCTCGCACAGCGTCGGCGTCGGCGAGCCGCTGGCCGCGCCGGTGGTGCGCTTGATGCTGGCGTTGAAAGCGGCGTCACTGGCGCGCGGCGCCTCGGGCGTGCGCGAGCAGGTGGTCGACACGCTGCTGGCGGTGCACAACGCCGGCCTGGTGCCGTTCGTGCCGAGCCAGGGCTCGGTCGGCGCGTCGGGCGACCTCGCGCCGCTGGCGCACATGACGCTGGCGCTGCTCGGCGAGGGAGAGTTCGTCGTGCGCGAACCCGACGGGCCAGTGGCAGGCGTGCGCAGGCCCGCCGCCGCGTGCCTGCGCGAGGCCGGCATCGCGCCGCTGAAGCTCGCGGCCAAGGAAGGCCTGGCGCTGATCAACGGCACGCAGGTGTCGACGGCGCTGGCGCTGCACGCCTTCCTCAGCTTCGAGCCGGTGCTCGAAGCGGCGCTGGTGATCGGCGCGCTGACCGTCGACGCCGCGCGCGGCAGCGACGGGCCGTTCGACCCGCGCATCCACGCGCTGCGCGGCCAGCCCGGGCAGATCGACGTCGCGCGCTACTACCGCGCGTTGCTCGAAGGCTCGTCGATCCGCCGCTCTCATCTGGAAGGTGATGACCGCGTGCAAGACCCGTACTCGCTGCGCTGCCAGCCGCAGGTGGTGGGCGCGTGCCTCGATCAACTGCGCCACGCCGCGCTGGTGTTGCTGCGCGAAGCCAACGCCGTCACCGACAACCCGCTGGTGTTCGCCGACGACGAAACGCTGATCTCGGGTGGCAATTTTCATGCCGAGCCGGTGGCGCTGGCCGCCGACGCAATGGCCAACGCGATCGCCGAGGTGGGCGCGATCGCCGAGCGCCGCGTGGCGATGCTGATCGACAGCAACGTGTCGCGCCTGCCGCCGTTTCTCACCGCCAACGCCGGCCTGAACAGCGGCTTCATGATCGCCCACGTCACGGCCGCGGCGCTGGCCAGCGAGAACAAGACCTACGCCCACCCGGCCAGCGTCGATTCGCTGCCCACCAGCGCCAACCAGGAAGACCACGTCTCAATGGCCACCTTCGCGGCGCGCCGCCTGCAGCCGATGATCGCCAACGTCGCGCACATCCTCGGCATCGAGTGGCTGGCCGCCGCGCAGGGCATCGAGTTCCTGCGCCCGCTCACCAGCTCGGCGCCACTGGAGGCCGCGCACGCGCTGTTGCGCAGCCGCTGCCCGGCGATGCCCGAAGACCGGCTGATTGCGCCGGACATCGAAGCCGCCACGGAACTGGTGCGCAACGGCTCGCTGTCGCGCATCTTCCGCACGCTGCCGGGGCTGCCGGCGCTGTGGATTCCGGCGTGACGGAACCGGGCTGTGGCCACAATCGGCAGGCCTGGTTCGAGGCCCAGACCGGCGCCGGGCTGGTCGGCGCTTTGGACTACAGTGCGTCGCGCGCGGGCACCATCGTGTGCAGCGACGGCTTTCGCAGCGGGCGGGCCACGGAGGCGGAGTCGCGGGCCCTCGGCGAGGCGCTGGGTGTGCCGGCGTCGATCGAGGAGGTCGATGCGTCGAGCCTGTGGTGCACGCTGCGCAAGCCCGCGACGTCTTCGATCATGTCTTCTTCAACCGGGGCCGGCGACGTCCCTTCATACAACAGGAGTCCCTCAACATGAAGCCACTATCCATCGCCGCGGCAGCCATCGCGCTGGCATTCGGCAGCCAAGCGTTCGCGCAGGACACCAAGGTCGCGATCGGCATCTCGGGCTGGACGGGCTTCGCGCCGCTCACGCTGGCCAAGGAGGCGGGCCTGTTCAAGAAGCACGGCCTCGATGTCTCGATCAAGAAGATCCCGCAGAAAGACCGCCACCTCGCGATCGCCTCGGGCGACATCCAGTGCGCCGCCACCACCGTCGAGACCTGGATCGTCTGGAACGCCAACGGCGTGGCCACGACGCAGATCTTCCAGCTCGACAAGAGCTACGGCGCCGACGGCATGGTGGTGAAACCCAGCGTCACGAAGATCGCCGACCTCAAGGGCAAGACGGTGGCCGCCAGCGCACCGGGCACCTCGCCGTACTTCGGCCTGGCGTGGATGCTGCACAAGAACGGCCTGTCGGTGAAGGACGTGAAGGTGGTGAACCTCGAGCCGCAGGCCGCTGCCAACGCGATGATCGCCGGCACCGAGGGCATCGACGCCGCGATGACCTACGAACCGTACCTCGGCGCGGTGCGCGCCAAGCCCGAGGCCGGCAAGATCATCGCCACCACGCTCGACTATCCGATGGTGATGGACACCGTCGGCTGCACGCCCAAATTTCTTGCCGACAACCCCAGGGCCGCGAAAGCCCTTGCCGATGGTTATTTCGACGCGCTGGCGATGATCAAGGCCGATCCGAAGAAGAGCTTCGAGATCATGGGTGCCGACGTCAAGCAGACCGGCGAGCAGTTCGAGGCGTCGCAGAAGTACCTGCGCTGGCAGGACCGTGCCGCGAACCAGAAGTTCTTCGCCGGCGAGTTCGGCGCCTTCAACAAGGAGGCGGCCGACCTGCTGCTCGAGTCGGGCATCATCAAGTCGATCCCCGATCTGTCGAAGCTGGCCGACACGCAATTCCTGAAGTAAGTGAAGCCGCTGACTCCGGTGGCGCCGGGCGCGCGCATCGCGCTCGGCGTGGCGTTCTTCGTGCTGTTCGTCGCGGCGTGGGCGGCGGCCACGTTCGGTGGCTTCGTCAGCAAGACCTTCCTCGCCGATCCGCTCACGATGTTGAAGAGCGGCTGGACGCTGCTGGCCGAGCAAGGCTTCGCGGTCGACATCGGCCTCACCGTGTGGCGCGTCCTCGGCGGCTTCGCGATCGCCGCGGTGATCGCGCTGCCGCTGGGCGTGGCGATGGGCGCCTACAAGCCGATCGAGGCGTTCTTCGAGCCGTTCGTGTCGTTCGCGCGCTACCTGCCGGCTTCTGCGTTCATCCCGCTGCTGATCCTGTGGGCCGGCATCGGCGAGACGCAGAAGCTGGCGGTGATCTTCATCGGCTCGTTCTTCCAGCTCGTGCTGATGTTCGCGGTCACCGTCGGCAACACGCGGCGCGACCTGGTCGAGGCCGCGTACACCCTCGGCGTGAGCGACCGCTCGCTGATCCGGCGCGTGCTGCTGCCCGCGGCTGCGCCCGAGATCGCCGAGACGCTGCGCATGGTGCTCGGCTGGGCCTGGACGTACGTGATCGTGGCCGAGCTGATCGGCGCCTCCAGCGGCATCGGCCACATGATCACCGACAGTCAGGCGCTGCTGGCCACCGACCAGATCATCTTCGGCATCATCGTGATCGGCCTGATCGGGCTGGTCAGCGACTTCGCCTTCAAGTGGTTCAACCAGCGCCTGTTCCCGTGGGCGCAACTCGGGCGGATATGACCATCCTTTCGGTCGATGGTCTGTCGCGCCGGTTCGGCGACACGCTGGCGCTGCAGGCCACCGACCTGCGCGTCGACGAAAACGATTTCATCGCCATCCTGGGCCCCAGCGGCTGCGGCAAGAGCACGCTACTGCGCATCGTGGCCGGGCTCGACCGGCCGAGCGCCGGCCAGGTGCTGCTCGACGGCCGGCGCATCGGCGGGCCCGGCGCCGACCGCGGCATGGTGTT
>DASURM010000054.1:0-4031 GCA_036280035.1 Burkholderiaceae bacterium
GGCCTGGCTGCAGCTCGACGACGTGACGCTTGCCTACGGCAGCAAGGTCGTGGTGTCGGCGCTGAGTCTGGCCTTGCCGCGCGGTGCCATCGGCTGCCTGCTCGGCCCATCGGGCTGCGGCAAGACGACGGTGCTGCGCGCGATCGCCGGGTTCGAGCCGGTGGCGGCAGGTGAGGTGCGGCTCGACGGGCGCACATTGAGCCGCCGCGGTCTGCACCTGCCGCCGGAGCAGCGACGCATCGGCATGGTGTTCCAGGACCAGGCGCTGTTTCCGCACCTGACGGTGGCCGACAACGTCGGCTTCGGCCTGCGCGCGGCCGATGGCGCCGCCGAGCGCGTGGCGCAAATGCTCGACACCGTGGGCCTGGCGCACGTGGCCAGGCGCTATCCGCACGAATTGTCGGGCGGCCAGCAGCAGCGGGTGGCGCTGGCCCGCGCACTGGCGCCGGCGCCGCGCCTGCTGCTGCTCGACGAACCGTTCTCCAGCCTCGACATCGAGTTGCGCGAGCACCTCGGCGCCGAGGTACGTGCGCTGCTCAAGCGCAGCGGCATCACCGCCTTGCTGGTCACCCACGACCAGCACGAGGCCTTCGCGATCGCCGACGAGGTGGGCGTGATGCGCGACGGCCGCATCCAGCAGTGGGACAGCGCCTACAACCTCTACCATCAGCCGGCCAACCGCTTCGTCGCCGACTTCGTCGGTCAGGGCGTGTTCCTGCCCGGCACCGTGCTCGACGGCAGTCGGGTGCAGGTGGAGCTCGGCGTGCTGCAGAGCGGACAGCCGGTGCGCTGCACCGAGCACGGCGACGTGTGCCCGAGCGGCTGCCAGGTCGACGTGCTGCTGCGACCCGACGACGTGGTGCACGACGACGCCAGCGCCGTCACCGCACAGGTGCTGGCCAAGGCGTTCCGCGGCGCGGAGTTCCTCTACACGCTGCAGTTGCCCAGCGGCGCCAAGGTGCTCTCGCTGGTGCCGTCGCACCACAACCACGCGATCGGCGAGCGCATCGGCATTCGCCTCGAGATCGACCACGTGGTCGCCTACAAGCGCGATGGCGGGCCCGATCTTTCCTGCGCCCCGCGCGACGCCGGCGCGGCACCGTCAGCGTAGGATGCCGGCTGATATTCAACGATGCCGCCAGGAAGGAGCCGCAATGAGTCTGGTCAGTTTCATCAAGGAAGCCGGCGAGAAGCTGTTCGGCAAGGGCGAGGCCAAGGCTGCGCAGGACGCGGTCGCGCGCGATGCGAGCGCCGCCAACGTCGAGCGTCTGAACCGCGCCGCTGCCGATGCCATCGCTGGCTACATCGCTGCGATGAATCTGAAGGTCGACGGCCTCGCGGTCGAGTTCGACGGCGCCAGCGGCAGCGTGACCGTGTCGGGCCGGGCGGCCGACCAGGCCACGAAGGAGAAGGTGGTGCTGTGCTGCGGCAACGTCGAGCGCGTGGCGCAGGTCAACGATCTGCTGACCGTGGCGGCGCCGACCGACGCGTCGAAGTACTACACCGTGGTCAAGGGCGACACGCTGTCGAAGATCGCCAAGGAGTTCTACGGCAACGCCAACAAGTATCCGCAGATCTTCGACGCCAACAAGCCGATGCTGACGCATCCGGACAAGATCTATCCGGGCCAGCTGCTGCGCATCCCCCCGGCCTGACGACGGCCGCTCTCCCGACCCGCGCGCTCGCTCAGGCGGCAAGTTCGGCCGCGACGATGCGGCCGACCAGCGGGTCGGCGCGCATCCGTTCGCGATGCGCCGCCACCTTGGGGAAGCGCCCCGGGTCGACACCGTCGGCTTCCAGCCACTGCGCCAGCGTGAACAGGTAGATGTCGCTGACGCCGTAGCGCTCGCCGAACACCCACGGGCCGGCGAAGAACTCGCGCTCGATCAACTCGAAGCACTCGCCCACCGACTGCGGCACCTTGCGCTTCATGGCCTCGATCGCCACCGCGTCGTCGGCCCAGCGGTAGCCGCGCATGCGGTGCGAATGCGCGATGTGCACCGTCGAGCACAGGTAGCTGTTGAAGGCGTTCATCCGAGCCAGCTCGTAGGCGTCGTCCAGCGGCGCCAGGCCGGCCATCGGGTGGCACTGTGCGACGTACTGCAGGATCGCCGGCGTTTCGGTCAGCGTGCCGCGCTCGGTGATCAGGGCCGGCACGCGGCCCTTTGGGTTGACCCGCAGGTACTCCGCCGAACGCTGCTGCTGGCTCGCGAAGTCGACGCGCACCGCCCGGTAATCGGCGCCCGCCTGTTCCAGCGCGATGTGTGACGCCAGCGCGCAGGTATTGGGGGCGTAGTACAGCGTCAGCATGTGGAATGGCTCCGCGCTTGCGTCAGCGCATCGGGCTCAGCGCGCGCAGCGCGCGCACGGCGCCTTCGCCGATCGAACTGCCCAAGCGGCGTGCCAGCCGCTCGGCGAGGTTCTGCTGCGGCGTGTAGTCGACCACCTCCTCGGCCTTGACGACCTCACGCGCCACGTAGTCGAGGTTGCCGAGCTTGTCGACCAGGCCCTGACGAACCGCTTGTTCGCCGTTCCAGAACAGGCCCGAGAAGGTGTTGGCGTCCTCGTGCAGGCGCTTGCCGCGGCCTTCCTTGACCACCTTGATGAACTGCAGGTGGATCTGGTCGATCATCGCCTGGGCATAGGCATTCTGCTTCTCGTTCTGCGGCGAGAACGGGTCGAGCATGCCCTTGTTCTCGCCGGCGGTGAGCAGCCGGCGCTCGATGCCGAGCTTCTGCATCGCTGCGGGGAAGCCGAAGCCGTCGATCAGCACGCCGATCGAGCCGACCAGGCTCGCCTTGTCGACGTAGATCTCGTCGGCGGCCACCGCGATGTAGTAGGCACCCGATGCACACATCTCCTCGACCACCGCGTACACGGGTTTCTTGTGCTTGGCTTTCAGGCGCCGGATCTCGTCGTTGACGATCCCGGCCTGCACCGGGCTGCCACCGGGGCTGTTGATGCGCAGCACCACCGCCTTCGACTCGGTGTTTTCGAACGCACCCTTCAGGCCGGCCACCAGGTTCTCGGCGCTCGCCTCGCCGTCGGGTGCGATCTCGCCGCGCACCTCCACCAACGCGGTGTGCGGCCCGGTCGGGGTGCCGTGGCCTCGGGTGGCGAGCAGCGCCCACGCGATCAAGGCGAACAGGATCAGCCACGCCAGCCGGAAGAACACGCGCCAGCGCCGCTCGGCACGCCGCTCGCGCAGCAGCGCGTCGCTGAATCGCGCCATGCCGCGCTCGAAGCCGGAAGGTCCACGCGGTGGCGCGGCAGGCGCGGGCGCCGGACCATCGGGCGGCAGCGTGGACGAAGGCAGGTACGGCTCTTGCGGGTTCATGGCGTGCTTCCAGGGGCCGCAGCGTCGGCGGGCCCCGCGTCGTCGTCGAACACGACGGGTTGAATGTCGCGGGAAGGATACCAATACACGACGCCGTCGCGCTCCTTGGTGGTGATCGGCATCAGGCGGCCGCGGCCGCAAGGGCCGCCGACGCAGTGGCCATCGGCCGGCTCGTAGGCTGCCCCGTGCACCGAGCACAGGATCCAGCGCTTGTCGAGGTCGAGGAACTCCCCGGGCTGCCAGTCCATTTCCGACGGCACGTGCGCGCAGCGGTTGATGTAAGCCACCACCTTGCCGTCGAAGCGCAATGCGAACGCGCGCGCCGGCGCGCGCCACAGCATGACGTCGAACACGATCGCCTTGTCGCGCTCCAGCAGTTCGCTGCCGGCGCACAGCGTCTGCGCTTCGGTGACGGTCTCAGCCATGATCGATCAGCCACTCGTGAAGCTCGCGCATCGAGTGCGCGACGAACAGCGGCTTCAACGCGGCCAGCGCGTCGTGGTCGTGCGCCCCGTAGGCCACCGCGACACTCGGTGCGCCGGCGTTGAGCGCGAGCTGCAGATCGTGCGTGGTGTCGCCGATCATCAGCGTGCGCTGCGGCGTCGCGCGGCACTCGTGCATCAGCTCCATCAGCATGCGCGGATCGGGCTTGTTTGCGGTCTCGTCTGCAGTGCGCGTGGCGTCGAACAGAGCC
>DASURM010000055.1:0-4083 GCA_036280035.1 Burkholderiaceae bacterium
CAAGCCGCAGCAATAGCCAAAGCTATTGCGAGGACTTGCAACGCCGCCATGCGTGCGAAGGCGCGATTTCACGTTTCGATACTTCCGGGTTGCAGTACTGGTGGCTTGCGGCTGCGTTCAGCGGATGACCTTGCCGATCACTTCGATCAGCTTGGCCGGATCGAAGGGCTTGACCAGCCAGCCGGTGGCGCCCGCGGCGCGGCCGGCCTGCTTCATCTGGTCGCTGGACTCGGTCGTCAGGATCAGGATCGGTGTCGTCTTGAACTTCGGGTTGTCGCGCAGCTTCTTGGTCAGCGTGATGCCGTCCATGCGCGGCATGTTCTGGTCGGTGAGCACCAGGCTGAAGTCGCGCGCGTTGGCCTTGTCCCAGGCGTCCTGCCCGTCGACCGCCTCGACCACCGTGAAGCCGGCGTTCTTGAGCGTGAAGCTGACCATCTGGCGCATCGAGGGGGAATCGTCGACGGCGAGGATCGAGTGCATGACGGGGTCTCCGGGCGAGGTCGGGTGGTGGGTCAGAACAGCTCGATCGAACCGGCGTCGATCTCGTCCTGGACCACCGGGTTGGGGCGCAGCGGCGCGGGCAGCGTCAGCGGCGCGCCTTCGTCGTCGGCCAGCGCGTCGCGCGCCAGCCGGTCGGCGCAACTGCGCAGCCGGCGGTCGGTGTGCCTGATCAGCTGCGAGGCCATGTCCTGGAACTGCAGCGCGGTGACCGCGCCGTGCAGCGAACGCCGCGCGCGCTCGAACGCCAGCGGGTCGACGGCGCGGGCGCCGTCGGGCGGCCGGCGCAGCTGTGCGATCTGCTCCGACAGGCCGTGAAAGTGTCCCAGCAGCTTGGCGGTGGCATCGGCCAGCAGCCGCTGCAGGCGGTCGAGGTCGTTCGACGCCGTCATCAGGTGGTCCTGCAGATCGGCGGCGAGCAGGGTCGGCAGCGCACCATCGGGCGGCTCGGCCGTGGGGTCGGGGTCAACCATCGTGGCGGTGGTGTGAACGATGCCCGGCGCGCAGCGCGCCCGGCTCGACCATTCTTCGGCTGCCGCGCCGGCGGCAGTGCGTCGAAGATGCCGGGAAAGCGAGTGCATTTCGCCGCCACTGGCGCCGCGTGCGGCGGAGGGCCCGGCGCGGTTTGACATACTCACGCCATGCCCGTCGGCACCGAGCGCAACCCTCGCCAGCCGCCCGAGGTGCTGCGCCTGCTGCACCTGGAGGACGCCGAGGTCGACCACCATCTGGCGTGCGCCCACCTGGGGCGCGCCGGTTTCGAGGTGCGCGCGTTGCGTGTCGACACCGAAGAGGCCTTTCGGCGCGCGCTGGCCGCAGGCCCGTGGGACGTGGTGCTGTCGGATTTCAACGTGCCCGGCTTCACTGGCGCGCAGGCGCTCGACCTGCTCAAGCGCGAAGGCCACCCGCTGCCGTTCGTGCTGCTGTCGGGCGAGATCGGCGAGGACACCGCAGTGGCCTCGATGCGCGACGGCGCGTCGGACTACCTGCTGAAGAACAACCTGGCGCGGCTGGCGCCGGCGGTGCGCAACGCGATCCAGGCCAACCGCGACCACCAGGCCCGCCTGCACGCCGACAGCGAACTCGCGGCGTCGCGCCAGCGGCTGGCCGAGTTGGCGCAGCACCTGCAGACCAGCATCGAGATGGAGCGCGCGGCGATCGCCCGCGAGATCCACGACGACGTCGGCGGCTCGCTGACGGCGCTGAAGTTCGACCTCGCGTGGATCGGCCGCCATGCGGAGTCGCACGAGGTGCAGATGCGCGTGGCCACCGCGCTGGAGACGCTCGACCAGGCGATCGGCGCCAGCCAGCGCATCATGCACAACCTGCGGCCGGCGATCCTCGAGCAGGGCCTCGTGCCCGCGCTGCAATGGCTGGCCAGCCGCTTCGAGCGGCGCAACGCCGTGGCCTGCCAGTTCCGCACATCGCACGAGACGATCAGCCTGCCGGTGGGCGTGCCGCTGGTGTCGTACCGGTTCGCGCAGGAGGCGCTGACCAACATCAGCAAGCATGCGCACGCCAGCCGGGTGGCGGTCGACCTCTCGCTGTCGGCCGGAGTGCTGTCGCTCGAGGTCAGCGACAACGGCCGCGGCCTGACGAGCGCCGACCTCTCCAAGGCGCGCAGCTTCGGGCTGCGCGGCCTGCACCAGCGCGCGAGCACGGTCGGCGGCTGGGTCGACATCTCCAGCAGCCCCGAGGGCACGACGCTGCTGCTGTCGGTGCCGTTGCGCGAGGCCAGGGCGCACGAGCCCGAGCTGACGCAAGCGGTGGACCGCGAGCACGATCCGTCGGGATGGGGGGAGCTGTGAGTTCGAGTGCAGCGCACTGTGCGAGAGCCCGCGGGTCCCGCCCCGCCGGCGGTCACTTTCATTTGCGGGCCCAAATGAAAGTAACCAAAGCAAAGGGCCTGAACACCCATTTGGCTTGCTGCCGTGGCAGCAAACCACGAACCGCAGTGGTTCGACTCAGCTGCTCGTTGGCCGCGGATGCGATGCATCCGCGAAAGTCGGTGCTTCGAACTGAACCTGTGTCCTTCGTGGCTTGTTGCCATGACAGCGAGCCGAATCGTATTGGCCCCTTTGCTTTGGCTACTTTCATTTGGGGCCGCAAATGAAAGTAGCTCGGCAGCCGGCCGAGACCGGCGGGCCCTCACGCAGTGAGCGAGCACGGCGATGATCCGCGTCATCCTCTGCGACGACCATGCGCTGATCCGGCGCGGCATTCGCGACACGCTGTCGGACGCCAGCGACATCGAGGTGGTCGGCGAGGCGAGCGACTACGGCGAGTTGCGCGCGTTGATGCGCACGGCGGCCGGTGCGGCCGACGTGCTGCTGCTCGACATCCACCTGCCGGGGCGCAGCGGCCTGGACGTGATGCATGCGCTGAAGGACGAGGGCTCGTCGGTCAAGGTGCTGGTGCTCAGCATGTATCCCGAGGACCAGTACGCGCTGCGCGCGCTGCGCGCCGGCGCGCACGGCTACATCAACAAGGGCGGCGATCCGCAGCAGCTGGTGCAGGCGGTGCGCACGGTGGCCCAGGGGCGCAAGTACGTGACGCCCGAGATCGCGCAGATGCTGGTCGAGAGCCTCACCGCGCCGGTCAGCGAGAGTCCGCACGAGCGGCTGAGCGATCGCGAACTGCAGACGCTGCTGATGATCGCCTCGGGCAAGCGGCTGTCCGACATCGCCGAGGAGCTGAAACTGTCGCCCAAGACGGTGTCGGTGTACCGCGCGCGCGTGCTCGAGAAGCTCGGCCTGACCAACAACTCGGAGCTCACGGTCTACGCGATCCGCAACGGCCTGGTGGGCGACTAGTGCGCCGCTGCGTGCTGCTCCTGCTGCTGTGCACGCTGCCGCTGGCTGCGGCAGCGCAGGTGATCGGCCTCACCTTCGAAGACGGGCTCGACTTCTCGCGCGGCCCGCGGGCGCAGGCGTCGAACGCACGCATCCTGAACGCGCTGGAGCGCGAGCAGCTGCACGCGATCCTGTTTCCGTCGCTGGCGGGCATCGGCGGCGAAGCCGGGATGCCGCTGGTGCAGCAGTGGGTGGACGCCGGCCACGGCGTGGGCAACCACACCGCCACGCATCGCAGCTTCGGCTCGACCAAGGTGACGCTGGGGTCGTTCATCGCCGACGTGCGGCGCGCCGAGGATGCGCTGCACGACCTGGCCACCTGGACGCCGATGCTGCGCTTTCCGTACCTGCGCGAGGGCGACACGCGCGCCAAGCGCGACGGCATGCGCCAGTGGATGCGCGAGCACGGCTATCGCGATGCCTCGGTGTCGATCGACTGCAGCGATGGCTACTACAACCAGCGCTACCTCGCGCTGCGCGCGGCCGGCCGCAGCGAACCGCTGGCGCGGCTGCGGCGAGCCTACGTGCACCACCTGCTCGATCGCGCGGCCTACTACGACGAGCTGGCGCGCCAGGTGATGGGGCGCAGCCCCGCACACGTGATGCGGCTGCACGTCAACGCGGTGAACGCCGCGGCGCTGCCCGAGGTGATCGAGGCGTTTCGCAACAAGGGCTGGCACTTCGTGGCGGCGCGTACCGCCTACGAAGACCCGCTGTACGCGCTGCAGCCGAT
>DASURM010000056.1:0-4017 GCA_036280035.1 Burkholderiaceae bacterium
AAGGCTGTGGGCGGTGCCCGGTGGGGGCGACTTGTGGGGCGGCGAGCATCGCAGCAGCGCGCTCGGCACGCGCGCAGCGCGTGCTTCCACCTCTGACCCGCGGCGATTGTTCGAGCGCAACGAACGAAGTGAGTGAAGCGAGTTTCGCCGCGCGAGCGCGCTGCGAGAAGCGCAGCGGAGTCGGCCTGCAAGGCCGACCGCCACAGTAGGAGCCCCCATCGAGCACCGCCCACCGCGCCGCGCCAGCGCTCCGAACGGCATCACGAGGCCTCCTTCGCAGCCACAGGCGTCGGACCTGAAGGCGCGGCGATCTGCGTTCGCGCAGCCGACCGCCACCGCAGCCTGTAGTGAATCAACGTGTCGCACGCCAGCAGTGCGAACAGCAGCAGCCCCTGGAAGACGCCGGTCAACGCCTTGGGCAGGCCCAGGCGCGACTGCGCCAGTTCGCCGCCGATGTAGAACATGCTCATCAGGATGGCGGCGAACACGACGCCCACCGGGTGCAGGCGGCCGACGAAGGCGACGATGATCGCGGCGAAGCCGTAGCCCACCGGCACGTGCGGCGTCAGCTGCCCGAGCGGGCCGGCGGCCTCGAGCGCGCCGGCCAGGCCGGCGAGCGCGCCCGAGATCAGCAGCGCGCTCCACAGCGCGCGCCGCGACGAGAAACCTGCATAGCGCGCGGCGGCCGGCGCCAGGCCGCCGACCTGCAGCGCGAAACCGCGATAGGTGCGAAACAGGAACAGCCACGCCAGCGCCGCGGCGGCCAGCGCGATCAGCACGCCGATGTTGAGCCGCGAGCCCTCGACCAGCCGCGGGATGCGGGTGCTTGCCGCGAAGGTGATCGTCTGCGGGAAGTTGTAGCCCTTGGGGTCCTTCCACGGGCCGTAGACGAGGTAGCCCAGCACCAGCACCGCCACGTACACCAGCATCAGGCTGACCAGGATCTCGTTGGCGTTGAAGCGATCGCGCAGCAGCGCGACGATCGCCGCCCACAGCATGCCGCCGACGATGCCGGCAACCAGGATCGCCACCACGATCGCGCGCGGCGTGTCGGTGGCGGCCTGCATCGCGATGCCGCTTGCGAACACTGCGCCGATCACGTACTGGCCCTCGGCGCCGATGTTCCACACGTTGGAGCGGTAGCAGATCGCCAGCCCGAGGCCGATCAGCAACAGCGGCGTGGCCTTGACCGCGATCTCGGTCCACGCGTAGCCGCTCCTGATCGGCTCCCAGAAGAACATCTGCAGCGCACGCACCGGATCCTTGCCGAGCAGCGCGAACATCACGATGCCGATCAGCACCGTGATCAGCAGCGCCAGCAGCGGCGAGGCGAGCGACATCGCCTGCGACGGTTGCGGCCTCGCTTCGAGCCTAAGCATCGCGGCCTCCGATCGCGCGCGCCTCGCGTTCGCCGCGCTCGGCTGCATCGGTCGCGGCGGGCCTCGCCCACAGCCCGCTCATCCACTCGCCGATCGTCTCGACGCTCGCTTGCGCGGTGGGCACGCTCGGGCTGATGCGCCCTTGCGCCATCACCAGCAAGCGATCGCTGATCTCGAACAGCTCGTCCAACTCCTCGCTCACCACCAGCAGCGCGCAGCCGGCATCGCGCAGCGCGAGCAGCTCGCCGCGGATCTGCGCCGCGGCGCCGACATCGACGCCCCAGGTCGGCTGCGACACGATCAGCAGCTTGGGCCGGGCGTCGATCTCGCGGCCGACGATGAACTTCTGCAGGTTGCCGCCCGACAGGCTGCGCGCGGCCGCGCCCGGGCCACCGGCCTTGACCCTGAAGCGCTCGATCAGCGCGGCCGCCTGCGCCTGCACCGCCTTCATGCGCAGCCAGCCCGCGCGACCGACGTGCTCGGTGCGCGTCAGCAGCGTGTTTGCGGCAAGCGACAGCGTCGGCACCGCGCCGCGGCCGAGCCGCTCCTCGGGCACGAAGTGCAACCCCAGCCGGCGCCGCTGGCGCGGCGGCGCGCGCGACACGTCGGCACCGAACAGGTTGATCGAGCCCGCCGGCGCGCGCGGGTCTTCGCCCGACAGCACGGCCATCAGCTCCTGCTGGCCGTTGCCCGAGACGCCGGCGATGCCGACGATCTCGCCCGCGCGCACCTCGAAGGCGATGTCGCGCAGGTCGGTGCCGAACTGGTCCTGCTTCGCGCACGACAGGTGCTGCACCGCGAGCGCCACCGCGCCCGGCTGCGCCTGGCGGTGCTGCAACTGCGGCGGCTCGGCGCCGATCATCAGCCGCGACAGGCTGGCGTTGCTCTCCTTGGCGGGGTCGACCTCGCCGGTCACCTTGCCGGCGCGCAGCACGGTGCAGTGGTGGCACAGCGCGCGGATCTCGTCGAGCTTGTGGCTGATGTAGAGGATCGAGCAGCCCTCCTTCGACAGCTGCCGCAGCGTCACGAACAGCCGCTCGACCGCCTGCGGCGTCAGCACCGACGTGGGCTCGTCGAGGATCAGCAGCTTCGGCGTGGTGAGCAGCGCGCGAACGATCTCGACGCGCTGGCGCTCGCCCACCGACAGCGTGTGCACCGGCCGCGCGGGGTCGACCTCGAGGCCGTAGTCGCCGGCCACCTTGACGATGCGCCGCGTCACCTCGGCCAGCGTGAACGCCTTGTCGAGCCCGAGCCAGACGTTCTCGGCGCTGCTCAGCGTGTCGAACAGCGAGAAGTGCTGGAACACCATGCTGATGCCCAGCGCGCGCGCCTCGTGCGGGTTGCGCACGGTGACGCGAGTGCCGTTCCAGCGCATCTCGCCCTCGTCGGGCTGCACCGCGCCGTAGATGATCTTCATCAGCGTCGACTTGCCGGCGCCGTTCTCGCCGAGCACGGCGTGGATCTGGCCCGCCGCCACCGTGAGGTTGACGCCGTCGTTGGCCTTGACGGCGGGGTATTGCTTGCCGATGCCGATCAGTTCAAGCCGGGGCGGCTGCGCCATCGAGGGTCTCCACCGCACCAGCAGCGTCGTTGCGGTCCGGCGGGTCGGCGCACAGCGCGCGGCGTGCGGGATCTCGGGGCGCGGCCATGGACCGTGGACTATAGTCGGCCGCATTCGTCGCTCACAGACCGGGTATCCACGGGCGGCCCGGCCGCCGCGAGCCCGACGCCGATGCCCGCAACCGCCATCCGCTTCTTCCACCGCGGCCGCCTGGTCGAGGTGCGCGACGCCGCACCGACTCGCACCGTGCTGCAATGGCTGCGCGAGGACGCGCACTGCACCGGCACCAAGGAAGGCTGCGCCGAGGGCGACTGCGGCGCCTGCACGGTGATCGTCGGCGAGCCGGCACGCGGCGGCAAGCTCGCGCTGGAAACCGTGAACGCCTGCCTCCGCTTGCTGCCGACGCTGCACGGCAAGGCGCTGTTTACGGTGGAGGACGTCACCACCGCCGGCGGTGGCGCGCTGCACCCGGTGCAGCGAGCGCTGGTCGACTGCCACGGCTCGCAGTGCGGCTTCTGCACGCCGGGCTTCGTGATGTCGCTCGCCGCGTGCTACGAGCGCCACGTCGGCACGAAGAAGCGGCCGACGCGGCAGCAACTCGCCGACGAACTCGCGGGCAACCTGTGCCGCTGCACCGGCTACCGGCCGATCCTCGACGCCGGCCAGCGCATGTTCGATCTGCCGGCGGTGCGGCTGCCGGTGCAGGCCGCCGCTGCGGCGCTGCGCACGCTGCCGCGCCGCACGCTCGCCTACAGCGCACCGAGCGTTGCGATCCCCGGGCGGATCGACCGCTACTTCGCGCCGCGCACGCTGAAGCAGTTGGCGCGGCTGCGACTGGCGCATCCGCAGGCGCGCCTGCTGGCCGGCGCCACCGACATCGGGCTGTGGGTCAACAAGCAGTTGCGCGACATCGGCGACATCGTCTGCGTCGGCGAGGTCGCCGAGCTGAAGCGCATCGCGGTGCGCGACGGCGTGCTCAGCATCGGCGCCGGCGCCTCGCTCGAGGACGCATGGGCGGCGCTGGCGCGGCGCGCGCCAGCGCTGACCGAAGCCTGGTTGCGCTTCGCGTCGCCGCCG
>DASURM010000057.1:0-8697 GCA_036280035.1 Burkholderiaceae bacterium
CCGCGCTGCACCTCGATCCACGACGGGCCGCCGGTGACGTGCGCGCCCATTGCGCGCGCGGCATCGACGAAGCGGATGTCGCCCTGGATCGAGTCGAGCCCGACGCCCTCGATGCGCAGCGGCGTCTCGACGGCGGCGATCGCCCCTGCGGCGATGAAGTACGACGCCGACGACGCGTCGCCCTCGACGTGGATGCGCGCAGGCGCGCGATAGCGGCTGCCCGCCGGGATGACGAAGCGCTGCAGATCGTCATGCTGCACCGTGATGCCGAAGCGCTGCAGCAGGGCGAGCGTCAGCTCGACATAGGGCTTGGAAATCAGCTCGCCATCGACCTCGACCGTGATCGGCTGTCCACCGCCCTCGCTGACCAGCGGCAGCGCCAGCAGCAGCGCGCTGAGGAACTGGCTCGACACGTCGCCGCGCACGCGGATCGGCCGCTCGGTGTCCAGCGTGCCGCCGGCGCGCAGCCGCAGCGGAGGGAAACCGCCGTGTTGCAGGTAGTCGACCTGCGCCCCGAGCTGGCGCAGCGCATCGACCAGATCGCCGATCGGCCGCTCGTGCATGCGCGTGACGCCGCTCAGTTCGATGTCGCCGCCATCGCGCGTGACCAGCAGCGCCAGCGCGGCGGCCAGCGGCCGCATCGCGGTGCCGGCGTTGCCCAGCGAGAGCCGCAGCGGCGCGCGCAGCTGGCGCAGCGAGCCGCCGATGCCGGTGACCGTGGTGAGCCCGTGGCCGGTGGCGATGCCGCAGCCGAGCTGGCGCAGCGCCTGCAGCATCACGCGCGTGTCGTCGGAGTCGAGCAGGTCGTGGATCTCGGTGCGACCTTCGGCCAGGCCGGCCAACAGCAGCACACGGTTGGAGATGCTCTTGGAGCCTGGCAGCCGCACGCTGCCGGCGACGCGCCGCAGCGGCGGCACATCGAGCTGTGCGATGTCGTACATGCGCGAAGCCGCGGCCGGACGCTGTTCGGCTCAGCTCTTGTGGCCGCCGCGCGGGCTGCCGAGCTGCCAGCCGGCGCGCGCTTCGGAGGCCACCTTGATCAGGTCTTCCAGCGCGTCGGCGTTGCCGCTTCTGATCACATGCTCCATCGCGTCGAGGGTGTGGCGAAAGCGCGCCGACTGCTTGAGGATCTCCTCGCGGTTGGCCATCAGGATGTCGCGCCAGATCGGCGGGTCGCTGGCCGCGATGCGGGTGAAATCGCGAAAGCCGGGCCCCGCCAGCGACAGGAAGTCGCGCCCCGCGGGCTGGTTGACCACCGCACTGAAGTAGGCGAAGGCGAGCAGGTGCGGCAGGTGGCTCACCGATGCGAACGCCGCGTCGTGGTTCTCCGGCGTCATGCGCAGCACCTGCGCGCCGATCGCCGCCCACACGTCGGTGGCCTTCTGCACCAGCTCGGGCAGCGTCTGCGGCAGCGGCGTCAGGATCACCTGCCGCCCGGCGTACAGCGCCGCGTCGGCGTTGTGCACGCCGGCCACCTCCTTGCCGGTGATGGGGTGCGCGGGCACGAACGACGGCACGCGCTCCTTCAGCACCCGCCGCGCGGCGTCGACCACGTCGCGCTTGGTCGAGCCGACATCCATGAACAGCACACCGGGCTCCACCAGATGGCGGATGGCCTTGAAGGTGACCTCGGTGGCCGACACCGGCACCGCCAGCAGCACGATGTCGGCGCCGCTCACCGCCAGCAGCGCCGACTCGGCGGCGACGTCGATCACCCCCATGCGCTTGGCGCGGTCGGTCGTCGACGGCGACTTGCTGTAGCCGACCACGCGCTTGACCAGCCCGGCGCGCTTGAGCGCGAGCGCGAACGAGCCGCCCATCAGGCCGCAGCCGATCAGGCCGAGTTGGTTGAACATGGTCTGGCCGGACTGCATGCTCAGTGAACGTCGATCGGGTACGCCCCGAGCAGCTTGAAGAACGCGCAGGTTTCGCGCAGTTCGCGCAAGGCCACACCGACGCTCGGATCCTCTGAGTGACCCTCGACGTCGATGTAGAAGTAGTACTCCCACTGGCCAGAGCGCGCAGGGCGCGACTCGAAGCGGCTCATCGACACGCCGTGCTTCTTCAGCGGCACCAGCATGTCGTGCACGGCGCCCGGCCGGTTGGGCACCGAGACCACGAGGCTGGTGCGATCGTGGCCCGACGGTCTGGGTGCCGGGTGACGATCGGGGTGCGTGAGGATCGCGAAGCGCGTGCGGTTGTGCACCTCGTCCTGGATCGCCGGCGCCAGCACGTGCAGGCCGAACTCGCCGGCCGCGCGCAGGCTGGCGATCGCCGCCAGTGCGCTGTCGTGCCCGGCCAGTCGCGCGCCCTCGGAGTTGCTGGCCACCGGCCGGCGCTCGGCATCGGGCAGGTGCAGGCTCAACCAGCCGTGGCACTGCGCCAGCGCCTGGGGGTGGGCCACCACCGCGGCGACGCCCTGCGTTGTCTGCGTCTTGCGCAGCAAGTTGTGGCGCACGACCAGGCTGGTCTCGCCGATGATGAACAGCGGCATCGTCAGGAACAGATCGAGCGCGCGTGCGACCACGCCTTCAGTGTTGTTCTCGACCGGCACGACGCCGAAGTCGGCCGCGCCGGCGCTGGTGGCGCGCACCACTTCGTCGAAGTTGACGCACGGCACGCGTTCGATCGAGCTGCCGAAATAGCCGAGTGCCGCCTCCTCGCTGAAGGTGCCCGCGGGCCCGAGGTAGGCCACGCGCGTCGGCGCCTCCAGCGCCCGGCAGGCCGACATGATTTCGCGCCAGATCGGCGCGATGCTGGCGGCCGCCAATGGCCCGGGGTTGGCGGCCTTCAGGCAATCGATCACCTGCGCCTCGCGCTCGGGGCGGAACACCACCGAGCCTTCGTGCTTCTTCAGCTCGCCCACCTGCTGGGCGAGCTGCGCACGCCGGTTCAGGGCGCCCAGCAGTTCGCGATCGATCGCGTCGATGCGATCGCGCAGGGCCTGCAGGGGAGGGTTGGTCGTGGCCTCGGCCATGGGTGTTTCGAATTCTTGCACGCCGCGCGGCCGCCGCGGCGTGCCGATGCCTCAGTTGGGCTGCGTCGGCGGCGCCGCGCCGCCGTCCTCGGGCGGCTCCTCGGCCTCACCGTTGGCGTCGTTCTCGACGATGCGCTGCAGGCCCGAGAGCTTGGCGCCGTCGTCCAGCGCGATCAACGTCACGCCCTGCGTGGCGCGACCGAGTTCGCGGATCTCGGCCACCCGCGTGCGCACCAGCACGCCGCGGTCGGTGATCAGCATGATCTCGTCGTCGGGCTGCACCAGCGTGGCCGCGACGACACGGCCATTGCGCTCGCTTTGCTGGATCGCGATCATCCCCTTGGTGCCGCGGCCGTGGCGCGTGTACTCGGCGATCGGCGTGCGCTTGCCGTAGCCGTTCTCGGTGGCCGTGAGCACCGATTGGGTCTCGTCCTCGGCCACCAGCATCGCGATCACGCGCTGGCCGTCGTCGAGCATCATGCCGCGCACGCCGCGCGCCTGGCGGCCCATCGGCCGAACGTCGTCTTCGTCGAAGCGCACCGCCTTGCCGCCGTCGGAGAACAGCATCACGTCGTGCTTGCCGTCGGTGAGCGCGGCGCCGATCAGGTAGTCGCCGTGATCGAGGTCGACCGCGATGATGCCGGCCCTGCGCGGGTTACTGAAGTCGTCGAGCGCGGTCTTCTTGACCGTGCCGAGCGCCGTGGCCATGAATACGTAGTGATCGGCCGGAAAGCTGCCGAACTCGCCGGTCAGCGGCAGCACGACGGTGATCTTCTCGTCGGGCGTGAGCGGGAACATGTTGACGATCGGCTTGCCGCGGCTGGCGCGCGAGCCCTGCGGCACCTCCCACACCTTGAGCCAGTAGACGCGCCCGCGGTTGGAGAAACACAGGATCCAGTCGTGCGTGTTGGCGATGAAGAGCTGGTCGATCCAGTCGTCCTCGCGGGTCACGGCCGCCTGCTTGCCGCGGCCGCCGCGCCGCTGCGCGCGGTAGTCCGACAGCGCTTGGCTCTTCACGTAGCCGGTGTGGCTGAGCGTGACGACCATGTCCTGCGGCGCGATCAGGTCTTCGGTCAGCAACTCCTGCACGTTGCGTTCGATCACGCTGCGGCGCGCGCCCGCCTTGGTTTGCCCGAACTCGTCGCGCAGCGCCGTCAGCTCGTCGGCGATGATGCGCACCACGCGTTCGGGCTTGTTCAGGATGTCGAGCAGGTCGGCGATGGCGTCCATCACCTCCTTGTACTCGGCAATGATCTTGTCCTGCTCCAGCCCCGTGAGGCGCTGCAGGCGCATCTGCAGGATCTCGCCGGCCTGGTCGTCCGACAGGCGATACAGCCCGTCGAACTGCAGCCCGTAGTGCGCCGGCAGTCCTTCGGGGCGAAACGCGTCGCGGCCGCCGGGCGCCTGGTCCTGCGCGCGAGCGAGCATCTCGCGCACCAGCGACGAATCCCAGCCCTTGCTCATCAGCGCGGCCTTGGCCGCCGGTGGCGTCGGCGAGGTCTTGATCGTTTCGATGAACTCGTCGATGTTGGCCAGCGCCACCGCGAGGCCCTCGAGCACGTGGCCGCGCTCGCGCGCCTTGCGCAACTCGTACACCGTGCGCCGCGTGACCACCTCGCGCCGGTGGTCGAGGAAGATCTCGACCAACTCGCGCAGGTTGCACAGCTTGGGGCTGCCGTCGACTAGCGCCACCATGTTGATGCCGAAGGTGTCCTGCAGCTGCGTCTGCTTGTACAGGTTGTTGAGCACCACCTCGGGCACTTCGCCGCGCTTGAGCTCGACCACCACCCGCATGCCGGACTTGTCGCTCTCGTCCTGGATGTGGCTGATGCCCTCGAGCTTCTTCTCGTTGACGAGCTCGGCGATGCGCTCGAGCAGCGTCTTCTTGTTCACCTGGTACGGGATCTCGTCGACGATGATCGCCTGGCGCGCGCCGCGGTCGATCTCCTCGAAGTGGCACTTGGCGCGCATCACCACCTTGCCGCGCCCGCTGCGGTAGCCCTCGCGCACGCCGGCCAGGCCATAGATGATGCCGGCGGTCGGGAAGTCGGGCGCCGGCACGATCTCCATCAACTCGTCGATCGTGGCTGCCGGGTTGCGCAGCAGGTGCAGGCAGGCGTCGACGATCTCGTTGAGGTTGTGCGGCGGGATGTTGGTGGCCATGCCCACCGCGATGCCGGCCGACCCGTTGACCAGCAGGTTGGGCAGCCGGCTGGGCAGCACCAGCGGCTCCTTCTCCGAGCCGTCGTAGTTGGGGCCGAAGTCGACCGTTTCCTTGTCGATGTCGGCCAGCATCTCGTGCGCGATCTTGGCCAGGCGGATTTCCGTGTAGCGCATCGCCGCGGCGTTGTCGCCGTCGACCGAGCCGAAGTTGCCCTGGCCGTCGACCAGCATGTGGCGCAGCGAAAACGGCTGCGCCATGCGTACGATGGTGTCGTAGATCGCGGTGTCGCCGTGCGGGTGGTACTTGCCCATCACGTCGCCGACGATGCGCGCGCTCTTCTTGAACGGCCGGTTCCAGTCGTTGTTCTGCTCGTGCATCGCGAACAGCACGCGCCGGTGCACCGGCTTGAGGCCATCTCGCGCATCGGGCAGGGCTCGCCCGACGATCACGCTCATCGCGTAGTCGAGGTACGAGCGCCGCATCTCTTCTTCGAGACTGACGGCCAGGGTTTCCTTGGCGAATTGGGTCATCCGGGGAAGGGCGGCGGTGCGAAGCCGCGCGTGAGACGAGAGTGAGGGCCTCGTCGTCGCTCTTGAGCAGAATCAATTCTAAGGGGCTACCCCGTGTCGCACCTTCGCAACAGCGGGCATCGGCTCGCGCCCGCGCAGATCACAATAGGGGTGGCCATGGACCCTATGGCAGAATCTTCGAGGCCGGTGGCGAGCGCTCGTGGAGCCGCGTTTGCCGGGTCTTCTCGCTTCCGACGTGAACATCTCGCAGGCAGCTGCGACTATCCCCTGAGAGGAGAATCATGAAGAAACTCAACACGGTGGCAGCGCTGTTTGCCTCCGCTGCCTTGGCTGCGCCGATGCTTGTTTTCGCGCAGTCCAACTCGGCAAACCAGTGGCGCTCCTCCGATGGCACGCCCTGGAGGAACGGAAACGGCGCGGAATGCTGGCGCGATGCCAACTGGACACCGGCCACGGCCAACCCGGCTTGCGATGGCGCGCTGAAGCCGCCTCCCGCCCCCGTGCCGGCGCCGGCGCCTGCCGCGCCACCTCCGCCAGTTGCTGCCCCGGCGCCCGCGGCCCCGCCGCCGCCCCCGCCGCCGCCCCCGGCGCCGACCAGCGAGAAGGTCACCTTCGCCGCCGACGCGTTCTTCGATTTCGGCAAGTCGACGCTGAAGCCCGAAGCCAGGGCCAAGCTCGATGACCTGGTGGCCAAGACCGCCGGCGTCAACCTGGAAGTCATCATCGCGGTTGGTCACACCGACAACGTCGGCAGCGATGTCTACAACCAGAAGCTTTCGGTGTCGCGTGCCGAAGCCGTCAAGGCCTACTTGGTGAGCAAGGGCATCGAAAAGAACCGCGTCTATACCGAAGGCAAGGGCGAGAAGCAGCCCGTGGCCGACAACAAGACCGCCGAAGGCCGCGCCAAGAACCGTCGGGTCGAGATCGAGGTCGTGGGCACGCGCACCAAGCGCTGAACGCACCGATCGGCAGGTCAAGGCCCCGCTGCGGCGGGGCTTTTTCTTGGCCGGACGCTGCCCGATGGCCGCTACGATGCGCGCATGGCCGTCAACGCCGATCCGCAGGAACTGAGCAAGTTCAGCGAACTGGCCCACCGCTGGTGGGATCCGCAAGGCGAGTTCAAGCCGCTGCACGCGCTCAACCCGCTGCGCCTCGACTGGATCGACACGCTGGCACCGCTGCGCGGACGCCGCGTGCTCGACGTGGGTTGCGGCGGTGGCATCCTGGCCGAAGCGATGGCGCGGCGCGGCGCCGCAGTCACCGGCATCGACCTGGCCGCCAAGCCGCTGAAGATCGCGCGACTGCACGCGCTCGATGCCGGCGTGCAGGGGCTCGAGTACCTCGAGGTGTCCGCCGAGGAACTTGCGCAACAGCGCCCCGGAGCCTTCGACAGCGTGACCTGCATGGAGATGCTCGAGCACGTGCCGCAGCCCGAGTCGGTGGTGCGTGCGTGCGCCGCGCTGGCGCGCCCCGGCGCGCACCTGTTCTTCTCGACCATCAACCGCAACGCCAAGGCATTCGCCTTCGCGATCGTCGGCGCCGAACACGTGCTGCGGCTGCTGCCCAAGGGCACGCACGAGTACGCGCGCTTCATCCGCCCGAGCGAGTTGGCGCGCGCGTGCCGCGCCGCCGGGCTCGAAGTGATCGATTTGAAGGGCATGCAGTACAACCCGCTGACCGGCCGCTATTGGCTCTCGGGCCACACCGAGGTCAACTACCTGGTGGCCTGCAGCAAGCCGCGATGATGCTGCGCTACGACGCCGTGCTGTTCGATCTCGACGGCACCTTGATCGACAGCGCGCCTGACCTGGTCGGCACGGCCAACGATCTGCGCGCCCAACGGGGGCTGCCGCCGATGGCGCTCGAGGCCCTGCGTCCGATGGTGAGCGCCGGCGCCCGCGGCATGGTGGGCGCGGCGTTCGGCGTCAAGCCCGGTGAGTCGCAGTTCGAGCCGCTGCGCGACGAGTTCCTGGAGCGCTATGCGCAGCGGCTGCTCGAGTCGACCCGCGTGTTCGAAGCGATGCAGCCGGTGCTTCAAGCCCTCGAGGCGGCGAGCCTGCGCTGGGGTATCGTGACCAACAAGGCCTCGCGCTTCACCGAGCCGATCGTCGAGGGCCTGGCGTTGCGCCGGCGCGCCGCGGCCCTGGTCTGCGGCGACACCACGGCGCACGCCAAGCCGCACCCGGCGCCGCTGCTCGAGGCGGCGCGCCAGCTCGACCTGCAGGCGGTGCGCTGCGCCTACGTCGGTGACGACCTGCGCGACGTGGCCGCCGGCCGCGCCGCAGGCATGGCGACGCTGGTGGCAGCGTGGGGCTACCTGGGTGACGGCGCGCCACCGCACGAATGGGGCGCCGACGCGATCCTCGACACGCCGGACGAACTATTGAACTGGCTCGGAGTGGCCTAAACTTAGGGCCTGGGGCCGACTTGGCTTCGACGTGGGTGCGGAGTCGGATCAGGGCATGCCGAGCGCCAGATCAGCTCGTTAATCCAGCTGGAACAAAGTAACTGCGAACGACGAACGTTTCGCCCTCGCCGCCTAAGAGCCGGTGAGCCTCGCAACGGCAGGCCGATGGGCCGGGCCGAGTCCGCAAGGGCAAGGCTGCGAGGTCATGCACATCGGCTGGTGGTGCGCCGGGTCACTCGGCACATCGCGAGATCCAAGTGACTGGCGGATGCGGTAGCGTGCTGCTGCGCGACCGAGAACGCGAGAATCAAATCAGACAGCTACGCATGTAGAACTGGCCGGCGATGGCTTGCGGACGGGGGTTCGATTCCCCCCGGCTCCACCAATCATGGTTCCGCATGGGACCGCAAACGAACAGGCCGCTAAGTAATTCAACGACTTAGCGTCTTTTTCGTGTCCGCATTGGCCCGAGACGGGCCGCTTGCACCAGGACAACACCCGGACAACAATCCGGACAACTTCACTGAACCGGACAACTCAGTCCGAAAGTTGTCCGGTTTGGCAGGCGGGAGTGATCCGGGATGGCAAGCATCGAAACCCTCTCAGACACGACGATCCG
>DASURM010000058.1:0-2210 GCA_036280035.1 Burkholderiaceae bacterium
CGCTGCTCGTAGGCGTCGCGCAGCGCGACGATCTCGCGCCGGTGCGCGGGGCTCAGGCTGCGCAGCTCGGCGTTGCCGATGAAGACTTCGTCGCGCCGCACCGCGTGGAACTCGATGTGGAACGCAACGAAGCGGCGCAGCGCGTCGGCCGGGTCGGCGGCGCCGGCGAGCGCCGCGTCGGCGCCCGCCATCAGCTCGTGCATCGTGTCGCGCAGCAGCGTGTGCAGCAGCTGCTCCTTCGACTCGATGTGGTTGTAGAACGAGCCGGCCTTGACGCCGATCTCGTCGGCCAGCATGCGCAGGTTCATGCCCTCGAAGCCGTGCAGCGCGATCAGCCGCGTCGCGGCCTGCAACATGCTCTGCACCGTCTGTTCGGTGATCTTGCCGGCGATGCGGGCCATGGGTCGAACGCGTGTAGGCAGGAGACAGAGCGCGCAATGCTAGCCGAGCGACGACTCGCAGGCGTGCTTCGAGGGACCCCGTGACCGGCGTGCGCGTGCAGCGCGACGGCGCCGTGGCCACGGTGACGATCGACCGCGCCGACAAGCACAACGCGGTGACGCCCGAGATCGACGCCGCGGTCGGCCGCGCGCTGCGCGCGCTGGGCGCCGACGAGCGCGTGCGCGTGGTCGTGCTCACCGGCGCCGGCGACGAGGCGTTCTGCACCGGAGCCGATATCCCGACGCTGTTCCCTGCGCTGCGCGAGCGGGTGCGTGCGAGCGGCGCGCCGATCGACTTCTGCGGCCTGACGCACGGCCATCCGCTGCCGGGCAAGCCGCTGATCGCCGCGGTCAACGGGCTCGCGCTCGGCGGCGGGTTCGAGCTGGCGCTGGCGGCCGACCTGCGCATCGCGGCCAGCCATGCGCAGTTCGGGCTGCCCGAGCCGCGCTGGGGCGTCGTCGCCGGTGCCGGCGGCTGCACGCGCGTGCTGCACGCGCTGCCGCCGGCGGTGGCTGCCGAGGTGCTGCTGGCCGGCCGGCGGCTGAGCGCCGACGAGGCGCTGCACTGGGGCCTGGTGAGCCGCGTCGTGCCGCCGCAGGCGCTCGACGCTGCCGCGCGCGGGATGGCCGCGCAGATCATTGCCGCATCGCCGCCGGCGATCTCTGGATTGGTGGAGTTCTGGCGCGCGCAACGCGCGCGGCAGGACGAAGCCGGCCTGCACGACGAGCGCGCTCTGTTCGCACGACTGATCACGTCGCCGGCCACCGAGGCGGGCATCGCCGCCTTCGTCGGCCGCCGCAGCGACACATCGGCCGAGCCGTCATGATGATCGACACCGTCGCCCACCTCGACGACACCGCACAGGCGCTGCGCGACGCGGTGCGCGAATTCGCGCAGGCCGAGATCGCGCCGATCGCGGCCGCAATCGATCGCCGCGACGAGCTGCCGCGCTCGCTGTGGCCCAAGCTCGGCGCGCTCGGCGTGCTCGGGGTCACCGCCGAGCCCGAGTACGGCGGCGCCGGCCTCGGCTACCTGCACCACGTGCTGGCGGCCGAGGAGATCAGCCGCGCGTCGGGGTCGGTGGGCATCGCCTACATCGCGCACTCCAACCTGCACGTCAACCAGTTGCGGCTCAACGGCACGCCGCAGCAGAAGCAGCGCCACCTGCCGCGCCTGATCGGCGGCGAGCTGGTCGGCGCGCTGGCGATGAGCGAGTCGGGCGCCGGCTCCGATGTCGTCGGCATGAAGCTGCGCGCCGAGCGGCGCGGCGATCGCTTCGTGCTCAACGGCCACAAGATGTGGATCACCAACGGCACCTACGCCGACCGCTTCGTCGTCTACGCGAAGACCAACCCCGCTGCGGGCAAGGCCGGCATCAGCGCCTTCATCGTCGAGCGCGGCTTCGCCGGCTTCACGACCGCGCAGCCGCTCGACAAGCTCGGCATGCGCGGCTCGGGCACCTGCGAGCTGGTGTTCGCCGATTGCGAGGTGCCGGCCGAGAACCTGCTCGGCGGGCTCGACCAGGGTGTGCGCGTGCTGATGTCGGGGCTCGACTACGAGCGCATCGTCGCCGCTGCCGGTTCGCTCGGGCTGATGCAGGCCGCGCTCGACCTCGCGCTGCCGTACACGCGCGAGCGCAAACAGTTTGGCCAGCCGGTGGGCGACTTCCAACTCGTGCAGGCCAAGCTCGCCGGCATGTACGCACGGCTGGCGGCGTCGCGCGCGCTGCTGTACGCCACCGCGCAGGCTGCCGACCGCGGCGCGCTGCG
>DASURM010000059.1:0-11556 GCA_036280035.1 Burkholderiaceae bacterium
TCGCGGTATCTCCAGTTCCAAGATACCGCAAGGGCATGCATTATTTATGCCAGTTAACCATGGGACAGGACACTAGCGTACGCCAATCGAGGAGCCGATCCGGCGTTCCGCGAAGGCCCGAGTCGCCCAGGCGACGCCGGCGCCGCCGCGGGCCCCGATATGCTGCGTGTCATGCGAGCCCGCGACGTCGGCGAACTGCTGCTGCTCAGCGTGCTGTGGGGCGCGGCGTATCTGTTCATGCGCGCGGCGGTGCCGGCGTTCGGCCCGGGGCCGCTGATCGCATTGCGGCTGGCGATCGCCGCGGCGGTGCTGCTGCCGTTGCTCCTCTGGCGCGGAGGCCTGTGGCAACTGAGCGCACAACCGGCGGCGCTGCTGGTGCAGGCGGTGCCGCTGACGGCGCTGCCGTTCCTGCTGCTCGGCTTCGCGGCGCAGCACGTCACGGCCGGCTTGCTGGCCGTGCTCAACGCCACCGCGCCGCTGTTCGCCGCGCTGCTGGGCCACTTCGTCTTTCACGAGCGGCTCGGCCGCTGGCGCAGCGCCGGGTTGGTGGTCGGCTTCGGCGGCGTGGCATTGCTCACCGCCGGCGGCGTGTCGCTCAAGTCGGCGCAAGGCCTGCTCGCGGTGGCGGCCGCGCTGCTGGCATCGCTGCTGTGGGCGGTGGGCGCCAATTTCACGCGCCGCCGGCTCGGCGGCATCGACAACTTGGCGCTGACGGTGGGCAGCATGGCGCTGGGCGCGTTGTCGCTCGCCCCGCTGGCGGCTGCCACCTGGCCGGTGGCGGCGCCGCCGACGCGGGCCTGGATCGAGACCACCTTTCTCGGCGTCGCCAGTTCGGCGCTCGGCTTCCTGCTCTTCTACCGCCTGCTGCGGCGCATCGGACCGGTGCGTGCGATCTCGGTCACCTTTCTCAATCCGGTGGTGGCCTTCGTGGCCGCTGCGTTCTATCTCGGCGAAGCGGTCACCTGGCAGACCGTCGGCAGCGCGGCGGTGGTGCTGGTGGGCACGGCGCTCGCGCTGGGGTTGTGGCCGACCCTCGGTGCGCCGGCCGCAGTGCCGGCCTCGGACGGACCGAGGTCTTCATGAGCACGGCCGTCACTTCGACGCCGACACCAGCACCTTGCGTGCCGCCGCGTCGAGCAGCGGCTTGGCCTGCCACGACGCCAGCGTGAAGGTCTCGGGCCGCGACGACACCACCAGCGCGTGGTCGTCGCCGCCCGGCAGCTTGTACAGCCGGTAGTCCACCGGCTGGCCGCCGCGGCGCTGCACGCTGAGCGTCAACTCAGGGGTCCCGAGGTTCTTGCGCGCCGCGTCGTCGCGGCCGCGCAGCGCGTTGAAGCGCAGGTCGGCTAGCGCGCCGGCGAGCTTGTCGGCCGCGACAGGCGAGAGCCGTTCGTGTTCGCCCAGGCCCTCGGCGCGCCAGGCGGGTGCCGAAGCGGCAGCCGATGGCGGCGCGGCCTTCGCGGCGTCCGACGTCGCCGAAGCTGCCCCGGTGGCCGTTGAGCCCGAAGCCGCGGCGGTGGCCGCTACGGCCGAGGCCACCGGCGATGCACCGGCGGCCATCGTGTCCACCCGATGCGTGAGTTGGAGCCCCGCCACCTCGACGGCGGCCAGCTCGCCGCGCGGCACCTGCAGCACCGTCTTGTCGAGCCAGTCGTCGGCCTTCGCGGGCACCTCGTAGGTCGGCAGATCGACGCCGACGACATCGTTGTCGCCGGCCTTGCGTGCCAAGGTCTGATGCGCACCGAGCGAGCTGCCGAGCAGCAGCGTGCCGACGCTCTTGCCGCCGACGTCGATGCTGATGCGCCGCTCGAACGACGAGTCGGCCACCTTGAAGCGCTCGGCCGCCGCGCTGCTGGTGGCCACCGCCGGCCCCGGCTTCAGCGCCGACAGCCGCGCCAGCAGTTGCGCCACCTGGCTGCCGTCGGCTTCGAAGCCGCCGGCCTGCGCCACCATCCAGTGCTCGCCCTTGCGCGCCAGGTCGACGCGCGCCTTGTCGGGGCCTTCGATCGTGAGCTGGTCGGCCTTGCTCTTGTCGAACGCCAGCAGCACCGTTGCAGCGGGCGCGATCGCCGCGCGCGCCGACCAGGCGGCCAGACCGGCGGCCAGCACGAGCTGCGCCCCGAGCAGCGCGGCCAGGGTCTTCTGTGCGCGTCCGATCATGGCATCACCTCCGCCAAGATGTGCCTGTGGCGTGCGGCGTCGCGGCGCGCCACCACGTCGCGCCACGCCCAGACGACGGCCAGGCCGACCAGCGCCATCAGGTAGTTGGCGAACTCCCAGCCGCGCTCGCGCTGCTCGCTCATCGGCACCAGCGTGCGCGCCAGCTGCGTGCGCCCGCGCAGCGCCAGCAGCGCCGGGTCTTCGAGCGCCCAGTCGATGGTGTTCTGCAGGAAGTCGATCGGCTTGGCGTACAGCGTCTCCAGCCCCTGCGACGCGAGATCGATCGCGGTGTCGCTGGCAAAGCTGTTGCTCGCCACCAGCACCAGACGCGCGTTGTCGGGCGAATGCTCGATCACCGAGGTCGGCGCCAGGCTCGGCGCGGAGGCCGCAGCCGCCGGCGCCGATGCGCTCTGTGCCGGCGCGCTCGCAGCCGGCGCCGCCAGCGGCGACGCCTTGCCCGCATATGCCGAGGCGAAGCGGCCCTCGAGCGCCACCGCCAGCAGCCGCGGCTTGGCGTCGCCCTCGAGCGTGAAGCCCAGCGGCGGCTTGCTGTGCGGGTCGGGCACGAGGTCGAGGTCGGTCGAGGTGCGGCTGTCGGCCGAACTGCGCAGCAGCTCGGTGACGCGCAGCCCCTTGGCCTTGGCGGCGTCGATGCTCAGCGGCGAGGCCCAGTCCATCGTGAGCTGGCCGAGCGAGCGGGTGATCGGGCTGTCGTGGTTCAGTTCGTCGCCGCGCAGGTCGGGGAAGTGCGGGTACGGCAGCATGCGCACCTCGCGCAGCCTGAGGCCGCCGACCTGGCGCTCCACCGGCACCGGCAGCGCCGCGCTGCGCGGGTCGACGACCATCGTGTCGGCGATCGACACGCCATAGCGCGCCAGCCAATCCTCGAGGCCCGAGCGCTGCTTGCTGGCCGTGATGCCGGCGCCCATGTCGACGTCGAACGGCGAACTGGTCACGACCACCGGGCCGCCGCGCATCAGGAACTGGTCGATCGCGAAGCGCTGCTTGTCGTCGAGCTGGTGCGGCGCCAGCACGAGCAGCAGGTCGGCGTCGTCGGGCACGCGGCCGTCCTGCAGGTCGACGTCGCGCAGGCGCACGTTCTCCGACAACATCTGGTCGAGCCGCGTGTAGGTCGGGCCGCCGGGCGGCGGCATGCTGGGCATGCTGGGCGCGGCCGACGACGGATGCAGCACCGCCACCGTCTTGAGGAAGCCCGGAGCCATGCGCCGCAGCGCCGACTGCAGCGTGCGTTCGAGCGCGGCTTTCTCGAGCTTGTCGGGCAGCGGCACCTGCATCAGCTCGGTGCCGTCGTCGATCAGCATCGTGAACCAGAACGGCCGCGGGTCGGCCAGGCTCGCGATCTGCGGCGACAGGCCGTACTTGTCGCGCAGCTCGCGCGCCAGCTTGCCGCCGTCGGCGTCGGGATCCTCGAAGTCGACCTTCAGCATGCCGTGGCTGCGCGGCGCCTGCTCGTCGACGATGGCCTGCAGGTCCAGGCGCAACTGGCGCAGCGGCTTGGGCAGCACGGCGTCGCTCGAGAAGTAGGCCTTGATCTGCACCGGATGCGTCAGCGTCTGGAAGACGTTGCCGCCCGCCTGGTAGGCAGCGACGGCCTTGCGGATCGCGCGCGTGATGGCGTACTCGGGGTTCTTCAGCACCACCGCCAGCGGGCCTTCGGCGTGGCCCTTGACTTCGATCAGGTCACGAAAGCCGAGCGTCTGAACCTGGTCGCCGTAGGCGACGACGACGTCGAAATACGAGTTCGTCACCGACGCCTGGTAGCGGTCGGCGGTCTGGAACGGCACCGGGCGCACGCCGTAGCGGCTGGCGGCTTCTTCCTCCTGCGCGCGATCGTGCGTCGGGTCGATGATTTCCACGCGCGCGCGCGGGCCCGCGGCAACGCCGTATTCGCGCAGCAGGTCTTCCAGCCGCGGCACCAGCGGCGCAAGGTAGGGATGGGTCTTGGCCGAGAAGTAGCCGCGGATCAGCAGCGGCTCGTGCAGCTCGCGCAGTTGCAGCCGCGTGGCGTCCGACAGCGAAAAGGCGCGGCCCTGCGTGAGGTCGACTCGCAGCCACGGCACGGCGACGATCCACAGATCCACCGCCACGAAATTGGCCGCCACCAGCGCGGCGAGCCAGGCGCGCGAGCGATGCGCTGCGCTCGGCGGGTTGCCGGCCCAGCGCAGCCGCTCCAGAGTGAACAGGTTGAGCGTCAGGAACACGCCGGCCAGCGACACGAAGTAGACGAGATCGCGCAGGTCGAGCACGCCGCGCGTGATGGCCTCGAAGCGCGCGCCGGTGCCCACCAGAGCGAGCCAGCGTGCGAACGGCTGGCCCAGCAGGTTGGTGAGCGTCGGCGAGCCCACGAAGTACAGCGCCGCGCACACCACCACCGTGACGATCAGCGCGACGATCGGGTTGTCGGTGCGCGCGCTCATCGCCAGGCCGATCGCCGCGTACGCCGCCGCCAGCAGCAGCGTGGCCACGTAGCCGCCGACCACCGGGCCCCAGTCGAGGGGCCCCAGCATCGCAACCGTGATCGGCAGCGGGAGCGTCAGCGCCAGCGCCAGCGCGACCAGCGCCTCGATGGCGGCGAACTTGCCGAGCACCAGCGCCAGCGGCGGCACCGGCGCGGTGAGCAGGCTCTCCAGCGTGCCGGCGCGGCGCTCCTCGCTCCAGGCGCGCATCGTCAGCGCCGCCACCAGGAAGATCAGCAGCAGCGGCAGCCACTGGAACAGCGGCCGCACGTCGGCGATGTTGCGCGCGAAGAAGGTCGCGACCCAGAAGAACGCGAACAGCACCGCGGCGGTGAACGCGCCGAGAAAGAGGTACGCCGCGGGCGATGCGAAGAAGGCGCGGAACTCCTTGCGCGCCACGCGCAGCGCAGCGCGAGCGATCGAGATCCTGGCCTCAGGCATTCGCGGCCTCCTGCGCAACGTGGCCGTTGACCGCGGCGAACACGGTCTCCAGATCCTGGCGCTCGGGCTGCAGCCGGTGCAGCGCCACGCCGGCATCGGCCAGCGCGCGCGCCACCTGCGGCGCGCTGTGCTCGTCGGCGTCGAGCCGGTAGCGGTGCAGCGCGCCGTCGCCGCCAAGTGCCCGCACACCGCGCACGCCGGGCACCGCGGCGAGCACGCGCGTGGCGTCGGCCGCCACCGCGACCAGCAGCGCCTGCGTGCGCGCCAGCGCATCGATGCGCGAATCCACCGCCAGGCGCCCGGCGCGCATGATCAGCACGCGCTCGCACACCGCCTGCACCTCTTGCAGGATGTGCGTCGAGACGAGCACCGTCGCATTGGTGGCGAGTTCGCGGATCAGCCCGCGCATGTGCTGGATCTGCGTCGGGTCGAGCCCGTTGGTCGGCTCGTCGAGGATCACGATGTCGGGCCCGTGCAGCAGCGCTTGCGCCACGCCGACGCGCTGGCGATAGCCGCGCGACAGCGTCTGGATCGTGGCCGCTGCCTTCTCGGCCAGCGCGGTGCGCCCGATCGCGCGCGCCACCGCGGCGTCGCGATCGGGCTCGGGCACGCCGTGCAGCGCCGCCTGGTAGTCGAGGTAGTCGATCACCGTCATCTCGGGCCACAGCGGGCAGTTCTCCGGGAGATAGCCGATGCGGCGCTGGATCGCGGCGGTGTCGCGCCCGATCTCGAGGCCGTCGATCACGATGCGGCCGGCCGTCGGCTCGAGGTAGCCGGTGAGCATCTTCATGATCGTGGTCTTGCCGGCGCCGTTGTGGCCGAGCAGCCCCACCACTTCGCCGCGGCCAATGCCGAAGCTGACGTCGTCGACAGCGAGCAGCTCGACATAGCGGCGGCTCAGGTGGTCCACCTGGATCATGGGCTGCATTCCTTGCAGGGAGTTGAACGAGCGATCACCCGCGCAGGCGCCGGGGTGGCCGCGGCCTTGGCGTCAAGCGGCCCGTGGCGGCGGGCGCGAGGGTTCGGTGACGAATCGGGTCGACGTGCTGCGGCGTGGGGTCATGGGCGACCTCGCGATGGCGATGCGCCTCGCGTTCCGGCGTTGATCGCGCGCGCGGCGACAAGTTCCGCGCGGGGGCAGGGTGAATGTGTTCGCAGCCATTGGCGGCGCGGGAACACTGACGCCTTCACCCTCCGCGGATTGGCAATACAATGTACGTATGCGATTCGAATGGGATCCAGCCAAGGCTTCGGCAAACCTGAGGAAGCATCGAGTCACGTTCGAAGAGGCAAGAACGGTCTTCTACGATGACTTCGCCACCCAGTTCTTCGATGAAGATCACTCCTCCTCGGAGCAGAGATTCATCATGCTGGGCATGAGTTCGAATGCACGACTACTCGTGGTCTGTCACTGCGAGCGAGGCAAAGGCGAAGTCATCCGCATCATTTCCGCGAGAAGAGCGACACGGAGCGAGGCCACTTACTACCGAGGTGATCGAGATGAGAGCTGAATACGATTTCTCCAAGATGAAGTCCCGCAAGAACCCCTACGCGTCGAAGCTCAAGAAGCCGGTGACCATGCGGCTCTCCGAGGACGTTGTCGAGTACTTCAAGCGCATGTCGGCAGAGGCCGGCGTGCCCTATCAGAGCTTGATCAATCTGTACCTGCGCGATTGCCTTGCGCAGAATCGCCGCGTCAAGATCGACTGGCCGAGCGGTACATAGCCCATTCGCGCACCGCAGTTTTGAGCGGCCAGGTCGCCTACGTCGTGGCCGCGAACCGAGACAGCCCCGCCCCCACACCTGCACGCCGTAAGTATTCTCGCGGCAATCGGTGCGCTGTGCCGCGTCATAGGCGGCTTGTCAGATCTCGCCAGGCGGTTTGGAGCTGCTCTGGCGTACAGGCGTAGCGACCTATCCAGTTGTTCTTGCCGCTTGGGTGATACACCCATCGCCACGGGACGCCTCGTCCTTCTAGGAATGGACCAGCAACGTCTCGTGTTGCCGCACCCAGGACAAGGACGCCGCGCGGTTGCAGCCGGTCGATGAGCTGGCCCAGGCGACGCAGCCCGGCGCGCAGCTGAGAAGTGGCCACGACCGTCTGTGTAGTGGGCCCTATGCTGCCGATACTGAGGTTGGTGAATGCGATCGTTGGCCACCATTGCGCGGCGGGAATTCCGAGCTTCTCTTGCAGTGCATCGAACAGAGGGTCTGCTCGTTGACCATCCAAGCATTCCTGCCAGTAGACATCGTCGTACTCTGATTCGCCTCGATAAACGCCTGCATAGCTCTCTCCGAGAACGAAGACGGAGTGCCTCTTCTGATACTTTGAGCCGACCCAAGGGCGATCAGGGTCGATGGCAATCGCTTGGGTGGCGCAGCGAATGCTCGGCTCTTCGGTCCGACACTCGGATCGATACCCCTCGCGCAACTCCCGCTTCAGCACCTTGCCGATCGCGCTGCGCGGCAGCTCGTCGATGAAGCGCAGGTCGGCCAGTCGCTGCGTCTTGCCGACGCGCTCGTTCATCCACTGACGAATCGCGTCGGCGCTTTCGTCGCGGCCCACGCGACGTACGACGAACGCCACCGGCGTCTCGCCCCAGGCTTCGCTCGGCACGCCGACCACCGCCACGTCGGCCACCGCGGGGTGCTGGCGAAGCTCGGCCTCGAGGTCGCTCGGGTAGATGTTGAAGCCGCCGGAGATCACCATGTCCTTGCGGCGGTCCATCAGGATCAGGAAGCCGTCTTCGTCGAAGCGGCCGACGTCGCCGGTGCGGATGAAGCGGCGCCCCTGCGAGTCGTGCCACTCGGCCTCGCGGCTCTTGGCGCTCTGGTTGTGGTAGCCGAGCATCATCGCCGCCGAGCGACCGACGACCTCGCCGACCGCATCGGTGCCGCGCGGCAGCTCGCGGCCGTCTTCGTCGATCAGCCTGATCTCGTGGCCCTCGGCAGGCTGCCCCACGGTGTGCAACTTGGTCGGATACAGGTGGCAGTACAGGATGGTGCTGCCGCCGCCTTCGGTCATGCCGTAGTACTCGGTGAGCGCGCCGGGCCAGCGGCGCAGCACCTCGGCCTTGACTTCGGGGCGAAACGGCGCGCTGGTGCACGCCTTGAAGCGGAAGCTCGACAGGTCGTGGCGGTCGAAATCGGGCCAGGCCATCAGCCGCTGGTACTGCACCGGCACCAGCATCGTGTGCGTGGCGCGGTGCGCTTCAGCCAACGCGAGGTAGGCCGCGCAGTCGAACTTCGGCATCAGTACCAGCGCGCCGCCACGCGCCAGCGTCGGGATCACCACCACCAGCGTGGTGTTGGAGTACAGCGGCGTGGCGATCAGCGTCACCGTGTCGGCGCCGTAGCCGCCGGCCTCGGCGCGGCGCACCTGCGACCAGCGCATGCCGTGCGACTGCACGATGCCTTTGGGCGTGCCGGTGGTGCCCGACGAGTAGATGATGTTGAACGCCCAGTCGCGCTCGATCGCCACCGGCTGCGGCTTGGCTCCTGCTGGCAGCAGCCAGTCAGCCAGTTGAGCATCGCCGTCGGCCGAATCGTCGAGGCGGATGCGCTGCGCGGTGCCGGTCAGCGTTGCCGGCACAGCCTGTGCGTTGGGCGCGTCGAGGAACAGGTGCCGCGCGCCGGCGTCGGCCGTCATGTCGGCGATCTGCTCGCGCGTGCTGCTCGGCGCCAGCGGCGCCACCGCGAGCCCGGCGCGCAACGCGCCCATGAACAGCACCACGTAGGCGTTGCAGGCGTAGGCGCAGATCGCGATCGTGTCGCCGGGCTTGGCGCCGTCGCGTTGCAGCGTCGCGGCCACGCGGTCCATCGCCGCATCGAGCGCGGCGTAGTCGAGCGTGTCGGTGGCGTCGATCAGCGCCGTGGCGTGCGGGCGCTCTCGCGCGATCGCGCGGATCAGATCGGGCTGGGCATTGAAATCGGGCAGCGGCTCGGCGGCGGGGTGCGCGGCAGGTGCAGTGTGGGCCATGCCTGCATTGTGAAGGTCGTTCGATCCAGGGCGATGCCGGCGAGCGCTGAGCGCATCTCACCCGCCGGGCATCGAGAAGCGATACGTCAGGCCGAGCCCCAGGTTGTCCGACTTGAAGTCCGTCTTGTTCGACGGTGCCGCGACCGTCTTGCCGGCCGAGGCGTAGATCGCCAGCCGGTCGCTGAGGCCGATGTTCATCGCGATGCTCGCCTTCACGACGGGACCGTGGGCGTTCGTCCCACCCAGCAGCTGGCCGAAGAACTGCAGCGGGTTGTCCCGGTCGTACTTGCTTTGCAGCCCGACGCCTGCGAGCAGCTCGCCGTAGCCTGGATAGTCACGGTAGGCCTCGTAGGCGACGGCGCCCTGGATGGGGATGTAGACATGGTCGCCGACGATGGCGTCGAGCTGCGCCGACAGCATGTTGATCCGCCCGCCGACGACATCGCGGTCTCTGACATCGAGCGCGGTCTGCTGGAACAGGTTGATTCGATAGCCCCGAAACAGAACGCCTTCGGACGTTTCGCGTGCGCCCGAAGGCTCGCGTTCGGGGCGGAGGTGGTAGCTGAGTGATGCACCGAACGTGGTGTTCTTCGACGACCCGGTCGGCGCGAACAAGTACCCCGCCGACAACGCCACGCCGAAGTTCCGGCCGATCGCGATCTCGGCCGTCGCCTTCGGGTACACCAGCAGCCCGGAGCCGGTGTCGATCCGGTCGGGCGACCAGCCTCCCGACCCGACGCCGAGCTGCGCGTGCAGATCGACGCGCGACGAAACCTTGAACCGCTGGCCGACGCCGCCGATGAGCTGGTTGTAGAGCGGCAGGCCGCTATAGCCGGCGGCGAAGCTGGCATACCAGTACGTGCTGCTCGTCAGGTAGTGCGCGAACTGCAGGTCGATCAGGCGGATGTTGGACTCGTTGGAGCCCTTGGGGTCGATCTGGACCATGTTGTCCAGACCGAAGGTCAACGTGTTCTCCGACGAATCCGCGAAGGCCCCTTGGGCGTCGGTCGCAGCGAGCCTTTCTCCGGCGCTCGCGTAGGAGCCGACGGTGGTCGAGAACGGCACCTGGACGAAGACGTTGACCTGGGTGCTGTCGATGATCGATCGGTAGAACTTCATCCGCGAGGCGTTCGCCCCGACCGAGAAGTCGGCAAAGTCGTACCCGAGCCCGATGTAGCCCTTGGCGAACCCGCCCGAACCGGTGAGGACGCGGCTCTGCTCCTTGCTCTTGCCGCCCCCGCCGCCGCCGATCGACAAACCGGCGTCGGCAAAGAGGCTGCGCCAGATCTTGCGTTGCGCGTGGACGGTGACGTCGAATGCCATGAAGCCCCCGTACTCGCCCTTGACCAGCGGCGCATGCACTCCGACGCCGGCGTACAGCCAGTCGGTCAGCCGGGTCAGGGCATGAAACCCCAGCAGGTCGAGCGATGGCTCCTGCGGCACCCGGATGACCTGGTAGTCGAGCATGAGCATGCCCTCGGCACGGCCGAGGGCCGGTGGCTCGGAAGCTGCCGACGCTGCCGGCTCGACGTGCCGCTTCTCTGCGGGAGTCGACTCTTGTGCCGCGGCACTCGCGCCGGTCAGCGCAGCGACCGTGACCAGCGAAAGAATTGGGCCTCTGGTCGGCACGCCGCGAGTTCAGCTCGGCCGGCTCAACGCGCTCAGCGACACGCCACCGTCGACGACGATGGTCGCGCCGACCACGTAGTCGCCGGCGCGCGACGCGAGGAAGATCGCGGTGCCTGCCATGTCTTCCAGGGTGCCGATGCGTTGCGCGGGGATGCGCCGGGCCACCTCGTCGCCGTGGTCGCGCGCGGCGCGGTTCATGTCGGAGGCGAACGCCCCCGGCGCGATCGCGGTCACCGCGATGTGGTCCTGGATCAGGCGCAGCGACATGCGGCGCGTCAGGTGGATCAAGCCTGCCTTGCTGGCGGCGTACGAGTAGGTCTCGAGCGGGTTGACCGCGATGCCGTCGATCGACGCGACGTGGATCACCTTGGCCGGCCGCTGTGCCGTGCCCGCCGCCTTCAGTGCGCCGTGCAGTGCGCGCGTCAGGAAGAACGGCGACTTCAGGTTCAAGTCGACCACCTTGTCCCAGCCGCTCTCGGGAAACTCGTCGAACGGCGCTGCCCACGCCGCGCCGGCGTTGTTGACCAGGACGTCGAGTTTCGGCTCGCGCGCCGCGATCGTGGCCGCCAGGCCCTCGGCACCCGCCACCGTGGAGACGTCGGCGGGCAGCGACGTGCACGGCCCGAGAGCCGACAACTCGGCGGCCGCGCGGTCGCAGGCGTCGGCCTTGCGCGCCGAGATGTAGACCTTGGCGCCGTGGCGCAGAAAGCCCTCGACGATCATGCGGCCGATGCCGCGCGAGCCGCCGGTGACGAGTGCCACTCGGCCCTCCAATGAGAACAGCTTGTTCATCGTCGTCTCCGGTGCGCCGGTCAATGCCGGCGAGGTGTTGTGAATGAAAGAGTCATACGTTGAAGTTGAAGGCTTAGC
>DASURM010000060.1:0-2851 GCA_036280035.1 Burkholderiaceae bacterium
CGCGCCAACGGCAATGCTGCGACCAAGCAAGAGCCGGCGCCGAGGCGCAGCGCCGCCGTGGCGCGCACCACGGTGCCGGCCGAGCCACCGGCTGCACCGCCGGCCGAGCCGCCCGCAGCACCGCCCGCGGTGAGCGACGGCGCGCCGGTCAGCGTGGCCACCGTCACGAAGAACCCGCGCGAAAACTGCGCGGGGCGGCACCTGGTGGCGATGCACCGCTGCCTGGTGCGCGAATGCGAGAAGCCCGAGTACAGCGCGCACCGCGAGTGCCGGCGCGTGCGCGACATCGAGCTGAACGCGCGCGCATTGCGCGACAGCCGCTGAGGCGGCGCCCGCGGCCACGCGGGTTCGACACGATGCGTCGGCGCGGCGCATCGGGTACACAGCCATCGTAGCGACGAGCGGCCGCGCACCGATGTCGATCAACCTTGCCCAACCCCATCACGCCATCTGGCCGGCGCGGCTGCCGCGCGAGCTGGTGCTGCCCGAGACCTCGCTGTGGTTCAACACCGAGGTCACGGCCAGACGCTACCCCGACAAGGCGGCCTATGTCTTCTGCGGCCGCGTGCTGACCTTCGCGCAGCTGCGCGATCAGGCGCTGGCGCTGGCGGGCTGGCTGCAGGCCAGCGGCGTGGCACGCGGCGACCGTGTCATCGTCTTCATGCAGAACTGCCCGCAGTTCGCGGTGGCGGTGCAGGCGATCCTGCGCGCCGACGCGGTGGTGGTGCCGGTCAATCCGATGAACAAGGCCGACGAGTTCGGCCACACGCTCGCCGACTCGGGTGCGCGCGTGGCCATCACCACCGCCGACCTGGCGGGCATCGTCGCGCAGGCCGACTCTCGGCTCGCCGCAGGGCAGCGGTTGCGCGAGCTGCTGGTGACGCATTTCACCGATGCGATGCCCGAAACGATCGACGCCGCCGAGGCGCCGAGTGCGCCGATCCTGCAATGGCTGCGTGCCACGCCCGAGTTGCCGCCGTGCACGCGCTGGCGCGACGCGCTCGCGGCTGGCCACGCGCCGCGCGAGCACGCCAGCGGCCCCGACGACATGGCGCTGCTGCCGTACACCTCGGGCACCACCGGGCTGCCCAAGGGCTGCATCCACACGCACCGCACGGTGATGCACAACGTCGTCGGCGGCAGCCAGTGGGGCCATGCGTTCGCCGAGACGGTGACGCTGGGCGTGGTGCCGATGTTCCACATCACCGGCTTCGTCTACTACGCGCTCGGGCCGCCCGCCAACGGCGCCACCGCGGTGCTGATGCCGCGCTGGGACCGCGAACTCGCCGCGCGCCTGATCGCACGGCACAAGGTATCGCACTGGACCTGCATCCCGACCATGATCATCGATCTGTTCGCGAGCCCCAACGTCGCGAGCTTCGACCTCGGCAGCCTGCGCTACCTCTCGGGTGGCGGCGCCGCGATGCCGCAGGCGGTGGCCGAGCGGCTGCAGCGCGAGTTCGGCATCACCTTCGCCGAAGGCTACGGCCTCACCGAGACCGCTGCGCCGACGCACGCCAACCTGCCCGAGCGCGCCAAGCTGCAGTGCCTGGGCATTCCGATCTTCGGCGTCGACTCGCGCATCGTCGACCCCGACACGCTGCGCGAGCTGCCGGCCGGCGAAGTCGGCGAGATCGTCAGCCACGGGCCGATGGTCTTCAAGGGCTACTGGGGCCACCCCGAGGCCACCGCGGCGGCGTTCGTCGAAATCGACGGCAAGCGGTTCTTCCGCACCGGCGACCTGGGGCGCATCGACGACGAGGGCTACTTCTTCATCACCGACCGCTTGAAGCGCATGATCAACGCCAGCGGCTTCAAGGTCTGGCCGGCCGAGGTCGAGGCGCTGCTGTACCGCCACCCGGCGGTACAGGAGGCCTGCATCATCGCGGCGCGCGATGCGTATCGCGGCGAGACGGTCAAGGCGGTGGTGGTGCTGCGGCCCGACGCCAAAGGCACCAGCGCCGAGGACCTCATCGCCTGGTCGCGCGAGCACATGGCAGCCTACAAGGTGCCCAAGCGGGTGCAGTTCGTCGACGGGCTGCCCAAGTCGGGGTCGGGCAAGGTGATGTGGCGGCTGCTGCAGGAACAGGAAAACGCGCTTCACTGAGCATCGGAGCGCGGCGCGCGAGGCGCCGGCTTCAGCGAAGCATCAGAAGCCCGACCCGGGTTGCTTCAGGAACTCGGCCTCCTCGGCCGTGCTGGCGCGGCCGAGCGCGGCGTTGCGGTGCGGGAAGCGGCCGAAGCGCTCGACGATCTCGTGATGGCGCTGTGCCCAGACGAGCAGCTCTCCGACCTCGGGTGCATCGCGCTCGAGCTGCGCGAACAGCCGCAATGACTCCTTCTGCGTCACGAGGTCCTCGGCGTGTTCGAACGGCAGGTAGACGAACTGTCGCTGCACTCCGGTCAGTTGTCGATCGATGCCGGCGGCCACCAGCGCGCGCGCCGTGGCCAGTGCACGGCTGTCGCCGGCGAACGCGAGCGCCGTGCCGCGAAACGCGTTGCGGGTGAACTGGTCGAGCACGACGATCTGCGCCAGCGAGCTCGCCGGCGCGGCGGCCCAGGGGTCGAGTGCGCCCTCGAGCGCACGCGCGATCAGCGCGCCGAAACGCTCGCGGATCTGCGCGTCGAACGCGTCGTTCTTCTCGAACCAGGCCTTGCGCGGCAGGCCGTGCGCCGGGTCGTCCGGCGCGCCGAACCAGAAGTCGAGCACCTGCTGTGCGAGCGGTTCGATCACGATGCGGCCACCAGGTCCTGCGCCTCGGGGTGACGGCGCAGATAGGTGCGCACGTAGCTGCACGCGGGCCGCACGCGCAGGCCGTTCGTGCGCGCATGGTCGAGCGCCGCGCGCACC
>DASURM010000061.1:0-4219 GCA_036280035.1 Burkholderiaceae bacterium
CGTCGCGCCTGCTCGAGCGCAGGGACTTCGGCGCTGTCGGCGGCTGAGGCGAAGCTGGACGATGCGTCTCGTCCTGACGACGAGCCGAGCCAACCGATTCGACGCGCGGAAGGCCACGACGCTGCGAAAGCGAGTACCCTACGGGCTCCGATCAACTACGAAAGGAGGTGATATGTCTAAGACATCTAGGTTTGGGGCGGGGCCCTACCTCATGTAGTTGGTTCTGTAGCCAGACCCGCGGGCGCTCCACACTTCGGTGGGAGCGCCCGCGTCATTTCTACCGGCTGGCGAGCGCTTCCCAGCGCTCGAGCGCCTGCAGCAGTTCGGCCTCGATCGACGCGTGACGTGCCTGCAGCGCGGGCACGAGTTGCCGCTCCTTGGTGTACAGCTCGCTGCTGGCCAGGCGTTCTTCGAGCGCCTTCTGCTCGACCTCCAGCGCGTCGATGCGCGCGGGCAGCGCGTCGAGTTCGCGCTGCTCCTTGTAGCTGAGCTTGGTGCGGGCAGGCGCCGCCGGTGCGGGCGCGGCCGCTGAAGCAGGGCGGCTGGCAGTTGTCTGAGCCGGCGCAGTCGCGTCGATGAGCGCCTGCGCACGCGCTCGCTGCAGCCTCCAGTCTTCGTAGCCGCCTTCGTACTCGCGCCACAGCCCGGGCCGGCCGCCGAAGGCCGGGTCGCCTTCCCAGGCGATGGTGCTGGTGACCACGTTGTCGAGAAAGCGCCGGTCGTGGCTGACCAGAAACACCGTGCCGGCATACGACTGCAGCAGGTCTTCCAGCAGGTCGAGCGTGTCGATGTCGAGGTCGTTGGTCGGCTCGTCGAGCACCAGCACGTTGGCCGGCAGCGCGAACAGCCGCGCCAGCAGCAGGCGGTTGCGCTCGCCGCCAGACAGGCTGCGCACCGGTGCGTGCGCGCGCTCGGGCGAGAACAAGAAATCGCCCAGGTAGCTCATCACGTGCCTGCGGCTCGCGCCGATCTCGACCCACTCGCTGCCCGGGTTGATGGTGTCGACCAGCGTGGCGTCCAGGTTCAACGCCGCGCGCATCTGGTCGAAGTAGGCCACCTGCAGGTTGCTGCCGCGGCGCACGCTGCCCGAGGTCGGTTGCAGCTCGCCGAGGATGATTCGCAGCAGCGTGGTCTTGCCGCAGCCGTTGGGGCCGATCACGCCCACCTTGTCGCCGCGCAGCAAGGTGGCCGAGAAGCGGTCGATCAGCAGGCGCTGGTCGTCGAACCGCATCGACACGTCTTTCAGCTCGGCGACGATCTTGCCCGGCGCCACCCCGGCAGCAAGCTCCAGGCGTACCTGCCCGAGCGCGTCGCGCCGGTGGGCGCGCTGCTCGCGCAGCTTCATCAGCCGCGCCACCCGCCCCACGCTGCGTGTGCGCCGCGCCTCGACGCCTTTGCGGATCCACACCTCCTCCTGCGCGAGCAGCTTGTCGGCGCGCGCCGCGGCTTGGGCTTCGCTTTCGAGCTCGCGTTCCTTGGCCGCGTTGAAGGCGGCGAAGTCGCCCGGATAGCTGCGCAAACGACCGCGGTCCAGCTCGACGATGCGCGTGGCCACGGCGTCGATGAAGGCGCGATCGTGCGAGACCAGCACCAGCGCGCCGCGCCAGCCGTTGAGCAGGTCCTGCAGCCACTCGATGGCGTCGATGTCGAGGTGGTTGGTGGGCTCGTCGAGCAACAGCACATCGGGTGCGGCCACCAGCGCCTGCGCCAACGCCACTCGCTTGCGGGTGCCGCCGGAGAGGTCGTCGACGCGCGTTTCGGCATCGAGGCGCAGGCGTTGCAACGCCTGCGCCACGCGCTGCTCCCAGGCCCAGCCGTTCAGGGCCTCGATCTCGGTCTGCAGGGCGTCGAGGTCTTCGCCCGGTGCATGCGCCTCGTAGCGCTCGCGCAGCGCGCGCGCGGCGGCCACGCCTTCGGCCACCGCCTCGAACACGGTGGCGCCGGGTTCGAACGTGGGTTCTTGCGCCACATAGATGCGGCGCACACCCGTCTGCACTTGCAGCAGACCGTCATCGGGTTGCTCGAGCCCCGCCAGGATCTTCAGCAGCGACGACTTGCCGCTGCCGTTGCGGCCGATCAGCGCAACGCGCTCGCCCGCCTCGAGCGCGAAGTCGGTCCCGGCCAGCAGCGGCAGGTGGCCGTAGGCCAGATGCGCATCGGTGAGGGTGAGCAGCGCCATCGGCTCGTACGCCACCCGCGCCGGTGCTCAATCGGCGAACTTCGGCTCGCGCTTCTCCAGCCCGGCGAGCGCCGCTTCGCGCTGGTTGGGGCTGCCGATCAGGCGCTGCTGCTCGTGCGACTCGGCCATCAGCACCGCCGCGGCAGCGACGGGCGATGCGCCGTTGAGCAGCCGCTTGCCGGCACGGATGGCATCGGGGCTGCGGCTCGCGATCAGCGCTGCGAGCGCGCGCGCATCTTCCAGCGGGTTGTTCGATACGCGAGTGGCCAGGCCCAGCGCCAGCGCCTCGGTGCCGCTCACCGTGCGCCCGGTGAAGGTCAGCTCGCGCACCACGTCGGGCCGCGCGAGTTGGGTCAGCAGCACGCAGCCGGCCATGTCGGGTACCAGGCCCCACTGGACTTCCCTCACCGCGAGCTGCGTGTCCGGGTGCACGCAGCGGATGTCTGCGCCCAGCGCAATCTGCAGGCCGCCGCCGAAGGCCACGCCGTGCACCGCGGCGATCACCGGCACCGGCAACTCGCGCCAGCCCCACGCCACCTGCTGCGGGCCGTTGGCCAGGCCGTGCGTGCGCGCGACGATGTCGCCCAGCGTGCCGCCGATCTGGCCCGAGCCCATCTCGCGAAACCGGTCCATGTCGAGCCCGGCGCAGAAGGCACGGCCCTCGCCGTGAAGCACCACGACCCGCACCCGCTTGTCGGCGCGCAGTTGTTCGATGGCACCGATCAGGCCATCGAACATCGCCGCATCGATGGCGTTCATCTTGTCGGCGCGCACCATCGCCACCTCGGCGACGCCGCGCTCGTCGACTTGCACGCGGACTCGTTGCGGATCCTGTTTCATGCCGACATGGTAGGCCAGGACCTTGCACTACGTGTCGCACTGCGGTGAACGGCCGATGGCGGCCGGCGGATGCGTTCGACCGCTCGCGTCAGCGTCAGATGCAACACGTCGCGCTGCGCATGGCTGCCGCCGATCTGGTGGGCCAGCGCCGGCAGGCCGGCGAGCAGCGACACCGCGAGCACGTCGTTGCCGTGGCCGAAGGCCCTCAGCGCGCGGCACCCCGGCAGGCCCAATGCGCGCGTGGTCGCGCCGTGGCGCGTCGGGCGCGCCGCCGCCTGCATCAGCGCCCGTTCGAGGCGCTGCGCGCGCGGGTCATCTTCGGCGCCGACGAAGGCGAGCATCGCGTGGACATCGGTGAAGCTGCAGTAGCCATCGTCGATGTGCGGCTCCCAGGCCGCGGCGAGCCGGCCCCAGCGAGCGCCGCCGTCGTGGCCGAGCAGCCGCAGGCGCCAGAGCAGCGCGCAAGCGTCGACCAGGTCGGCCAGATCGGTGGGCTCGCCCGCGCGAACGTCGAGGCGCTGGTCGTACAGCGCGAGCGCCCGCTCGGGCTGACCCTGCGCCAGCACGAACAGCGCCAGGTGCCACCAGCAATGCGTGGCGGCGACGGAGCCCTCGCTCCAGGCTGCGACGTGCTCGGTCATCCAACGCGCGCCGGCCTCGGGGCGCCCGGTCATCTCGAACACATGCGCCATCGCGTGGTGCGCGCGGGCGTTGCCGGGGTCGATCGCCAAAGCCGCGCCGGCCGCCTGCTCGGCGCGCGCGTACTCGCCGCACTCCTCGAGCGCGAACGCATGCATCGCCAGCACCGCGGAATAGCCGGGTACCTCGTTCGACCATGCCGGCAGCACCGCCTCGATGCGCTGGCGCATGCCTTGCGTCTCTCCGGTCAGGTAGTCGAACGAGTGCGCCGCCTGCAACGCCAGCACGTCACGCGGATACCGGCTCAGCAGTTCGCCCAGCCTGGCCTTGGCCCCCTGGTAGTCGTCGGCCGACACCGCGGCGATCGCGGCCAGGTGCATCCGTTCGCGCTCGTTGGCCGGCAGTGCGCTTGCCGCGGCCAGCACCGGCTGCGCGGCGCGCACGCGCTGCGGGTCGCGGCTGCCCAGCAGCCGCCACGCCTGCAGCACGTGGGCCATCACGAAGCCCGGTGCGTCGTGCAGTGCACCGGCGAGCGCCGCGTCGGGCCACCGGCGCCGGGAT
>DASURM010000062.1:0-2697 GCA_036280035.1 Burkholderiaceae bacterium
CACCTGCGGCTCACGCAGCACCGCGTGGGTCTCGCCTTGCTCGACGATGACTCCCGCCAGCATCACGGCCACGTGGTCGGCAAGGAGTTCGACGACGCCGAGGTTGTGCGTGATGAACAGGTACGCGACGCCCAGCTCGGCCTGTAGCTCGCGCAGTAGGTTGAGGATCTGCGCCTGCACCGACACGTCGAGCGCCGAGGTCGGCTCGTCGCAGACGATCAGCCGCGGTTGCACCGCCAGTGCACGCGCGATCGCGATGCGCTGGCGCTGCCCGCCCGAGAACTCGTGCGGGTAGCTCGACATCGCATCGGGTCGCAATCCAACGCGCTCGAGCAGTTGCGCAAGCCGCTCGCGGCGTTCGACCGGCTGCAGTTCAGGCCACAGCGCGGTCAACCCTTCCTCGAGAATCTCGCCCGCGCGCATGCGCGGGTCGAGCGACGCATACGGATCCTGGAACACGATCTGTACCTCGCGCCGCACCGCGCGCAGCGCCTCGCCATCCAGGCCGAACAGGTCGCGGCCCGCGAGCAGAGCCTCGCCGCTGACCTCGGCGTGGCGCCGCAGCAGTTGCACGATCGCCTTGCCGGTCGTGGTCTTGCCACAACCCGATTCGCCCACCAGCGCCAGCGTGCGGCCCGCGGCGATGTCGAAGCTGACGCCGCGCACCGCCTCAAAGGCGCCGACCCGGCGCTGCAGCACGCCGCTGCGGATCGGAAAACGCACGCCGAGGTCTTTCACTTGCAGCAGCGGTGCGGCGTTGGCGGCGGGCGGCGCGTGGTGCGCGCGAGCCGCCGTGCCGTCGTTGCTGACCTTATCGGGCCACGGCGTGGCACCCGCGTAGCGCAGGCACCGCAACCAGCGGCCCTGCGCCTGCAGCAGTTGCGGCACCGTGCGTGCGCACTCGTCGCGCGCCTGCGTGCAGCGGTCGACGAAGCGGCAACCTTCGAACGTGCCGGTCAGCGCCGGCACCGAGCCGGCGATCGCCTCGAGCGCCTGCGCACGCCGCTGCGCATCGGGCAGCGCGCGCAGCAGCGCCTGCGCGTACGGGTGCAGCGGCCGCGCGAAGAACTCGTCGGCAGCCGCTACCTCGACGATCTGGCCGGCGTACATCAGCGCCACGCGATGCGCCATGCCGGCCACCACCGCAAGGTCGTGCGTGATCAGCAACAAGCCCATGCGCTGCTCGCGTTGCAGGTCGCGCAGCAGGCCGAGGATCTGCGCCTGGATCGTCACATCGAGCGCGGTGGTCGGCTCGTCGGCGATCAGGAAGTCGGGCTCGGCGGCGAGCGTCAACGCGATCATCACGCGCTGCTTCTGCCCGCCGCTCATGCGGAACGGATAGTCGTCGATGCGCCGCTCCGGCTCCGGAATGCCTACCTTGCGCAACCAGTGCAAAGCGCGCTCGCGCGCTGCCGAGCCGCGCAGCGGCGTGTGGGCCTGGATCGCCTCGACGATCTGGTCGCCCACGCGCATCACAGGGTTGAGGCTGGTGGCCGGCTCCTGAAAGATCATGCCGATGCGCCCGCCCCGCACCGCGCGCATGCGGCTCTCGGGCAGCGCCAGCACGTCGGTGCCGCCCAGCGACACCGCGCCTGCAGTGATCGCGCCGTTGTCGGGCAGCAGGCGCATCAACGCCAGCGCGGTCATGCTCTTGCCGCAGCCCGATTCGCCGACCAGTGCAAACGTCTCGCCGCGCGCGATGGCCAGGCTCAGGCCGTCGATCGCCTTGACGAGGCCGGCGTCGGCGTCGAGCACCACCTTCAGGTCGTCGACGTTCAGCATCGTCAGGCCAGCGGCTTGAGCCCGCGCCGCGCGCGGAACGCCCGCGCCCGCGGATCGAAGGCGTCGCGCACGCCGTCGGCGAAAAGGTTGGCCGCCAGCACCAGCGCCAGCATGAAGCCGAACGCGGCAACGAACGACCACCACACCAGCGGCTCGCCGCTCATCTCGTTGCGCGCCAGGTTGATCATGCCGCCGAAGCTGTTGACGCTGGGGTCGACGCCGACGCCGACGTAGGTGAGCACCGCCTCGTACAGGATGAGGTCGGAGAAGTTGAGCACCGTGGTGATCAGCACCAGGTGCATCACGTTGGGCACCACGTGGCGCAGCATCGTGCGCGCGTGCGGCACGCCAAAGGCCTCGGCCGCCTGCATGAACTCGAGGTCGCGCAGCTTCAGCGTCTCGGCGCGCACCAGCCGGCACAGCGTGGCCCAGCCTGTGAGCCCGAGGATCACGCACAGCAGCGCCAGCTTCAGGTCGGCGCGCTCCAGGCCGGTGTCGAACAGCTCGGCATGGGTGTCGATGAAGACCTGCACCATCAGCACGCAGGCAGCGATCAGCAGCACGTTGGGCACCGCCGACAGCACCGTGTACAGGTACTGCACGGCCTCGTCGACCCAGCCCTTGAAGTAGCCCGCCAGCACACCCAGAGCGAGCGCCACGGGCACCGTGGCCAGCGTCGCGAGGGTGCCGATCACGAACGCGGTGCGCACGCTCTTGAGCGCCTGCACCAGCACGTCGTTGCCGGTGCGGTCGGTGCCGAGCACGTGGTAGTGGCCCATCAACGCGATCACCGGGCCGGCCACCAGCGCGATCGCCGCCAGCGTCATCAGCGGCACGCGCCATGGGGTGGGCGTGCGGCCAGCGACGATCGCGCGCCAGCGCGCGCCCAGCGTGCCCTGCCCGCGTACCACCGCT
>DASURM010000063.1:0-4589 GCA_036280035.1 Burkholderiaceae bacterium
GACCTGCCGCTGCGCTTCACGCTCGACGACAGCATGGCGATGTCGCCGGCCGCGCGCTTGTCGTCGGCACAACGGGTGGTGGTCGACGCGCGCATCAGCAAGAGCGGCACCGCCACGCCGCAACCGGGCGACCTGCTCGGCCAGTCGGACCCGGTGTCGCCGGGCGCCAGCGGTCTGACGATCGAGATCGGACAGACCGTCGGCCGGTGACTTGCGCGTTCGTCCTCCCGCGCCCGTTGTCGTGAGCGCCGATCGCTGATCTACCTGTGGCTCTACCTCGCCGTTCTGGTGGCGCTGTGGTGGCTCTACCAGGCGCGCCGTCGCCGCATCCAGCGCAGGCACGCCGAGCAGTTGCAGCAATCACTGCAGGCCGGGCTCAACGAGCCCGCATCGCTGCACCCGGTGGTCGACCCGCAGCGCTGCCTCGGTTCGTCGTCGTGCATCAAGGCCTGCCCCGAGGACGCACTGGGCCTCGTCGACGGCAAGGCGGTGCTGATCAACGGCGCCGCGTGCATCGGCCACGGCGCGTGCCGCGCCGCGTGCCCGGTCGAGGCGATCACGCTGGTGTTCGGCACCGAGAAGCGTGGCATCGACATCCCGCAGGTCAGCCCGAGCTTCGAGTCCAACGTGTCAGGCATCTTCATCGCCGGCGAGCTCGGCGGCATGGGGTTGATTCGCAAGGCGGCCGAGCAAGGGCGTCAAGCGATCGAGGCCGTGCGCACGCGGCCGCGAAACGGCTTCGACCACGACGTGGTCATCATCGGCTGCGGCCCTGCGGGGCTGTCGGCCGGCCTGGCCGCGATCCAGCACAAGCTCAAGTACCGGCTGATCGAGCAGGAGGAGTCGCTCGGCGGCTCGGTGTTCCACTACCCGCGCAACAAGGTCGCGATGACGGCGCCGGTGAAGCTCGCGCTGGTCGGCAAGGTTCGCTTCAGCGAGGTGAAGAAGGAGAAGCTGCTCGAGTTCTGGAACCGCGTGGTCGGCAAGACCGGCCTGAAGATCTCGTTTCGCGAGTGCATGGAAGGCGTCGAGCCCGACGGCGACGGTTTCGTCGTGCGCACCAACCGCGCAGCGCACCGCACCCGCAGCGTGCTGCTGACGATGGGCCGCCGCGGCACGCCGCGCAAACTGGGCGTGCCGGGCGAGGAGTCGCCCAAGGTCGTCTACCGCCTGATCGACCCGGCCCAGTACGACGGCCAGGCCGTGCTGGTGGTCGGCGGCGGCGACAGCGCGCTGGAGGCCGCGCTGTCGCTGGCCGAACAGCCGGGCACCGACGTGACGCTGTCGTACCGCAGCGAGGCGTTCTCGCGCGTCAAGCAGAAGAACCGGCAGGCCCTGGAGGCGGCGCAACAGGCCAAGCGCATCCGCGTCGAACTCGAGTCGAGCGTGGTTTCGATCGCAGCCGATCGCGTGCAACTGCAGACGAAGGCGGGCACCGCCGACCTGCCGAACCAGGCGGTGATCGTCTGCGCAGGCGGCCAGTTGCCCACACCGCTGCTGCAGAAGATCGGCATCCTGTTCGAGACCAAGCACGGCACCGCCTGACGGCCGCGGCGCTTGCCCGCGTAGAATCGGCCACCGGGCCCGCGTTTGCGGGACCGGTATTTTTTTTTGGGCGCCGCGATGGAAATCTTCGACTACGACAACATCCTGCTGCTGCCACGCAAGTGCCGCGTCGCCAGCCGCGGCGAGTGCGACACGTCGCTCGAGTTCGGCGGCCGCCGTTTCGCGCTGCCGGTGGTACCGGCCAACATGAAGACGGTGATCGACGAGACGATCGCCGAGGCGCTGGCCCGCGGCGACCACTTCTACGTGATGCACCGCTTCGACCTCGACAGCGTCGCGTTCGCGCAGCGCATGCGCAACGCGGGCCTGTTCGTGTCGATCAGCTCCGGCGTCAAGGACAGCGACTTCGCGGTGATCGACCGCCTGGCCGCCGACGGCGTGGGCGCCGACTACATCACGATCGACATCGCGCACGGCCACGCCGACAGCGTGCGCCGCGCGATCGAGCACATCAAGACGCGGCTGCCCAACGCGTTCGTGATCGCCGGCAATGTCGGCACGCCCGAAGGCGTGATCGACCTCGAGAACTGGGGCGCCGATGCCACCAAGGTCGGCATCGGCCCGGGCAAGGTGTGCATCACGCGGCTGAAGACCGGTTTCGGCACCGGCGGCTGGCAGCTCTCGGCGCTGAAGTGGTGCGCGCGCGTGGCCACCAAGCCGATCGTCGCCGACGGTGGCATCCGCCACCACGGCGACATCGCCAAGAGCGTGCGCTTCGGCGCCGCGATGGTGATGATCGGCTCGCTGTTCGCCGGCCACGAGGAGAGCCCGGGCCAGACGGTCGAGGTCGACGGCAAGCTCTACAAGGAGTACTACGGCTCGGCCAGCGACTTCAACAAGGGCGAGTACAAGCACGTCGAAGGCATGCGCATCCTCGAGCCGATCAAGGGCAGGCTCGCCGACACGTTGCGCGAGATGCGCGAGGACCTGCAAAGCTCGATCAGCTACTCCGGCGGCCGCGTGCTGGCCGATCTGCGCAAGGTGAACTACGTGATCCTCGGCGGCGAGAATGCCGGCGAGCACCTGTTCATGTAGCGCCCGTCAGCGCGCCGGCAGCGCGGTCAGGGCTCGGTCCCGGCGTGGCGGAACCCCCGGTCGTCGGCGCGGACCAGGTCCGCTCCGCGCCAGACACTCACGTACTGGCGCCTGAAGCGGTGCACGAACTCTGCCCCCGCGCCGGTGGGCGGCGGCTCGCGGCTGTAGACGACAACGCGGCCCTGCGGATGAGCGGCAGCCCATTCGCGCAACCGCGCCGCATCTCGGATGACCACCAGGCTGTCGCGCAGCCGGCCTACGAACTGGTACTGGCCGTGGTACTTGCCGAAGTGCGCGACGGGATGGCCGGCGGTCTGCAGCGCCGCGAGGTGCCGGCCCACCGGCCGCATGTCGTAGCCCGCTGACGCTGCACGCAGCGGGCCGCCCAACAGAGCCACGACGATCGCGACCGTGGCGCTGCCGGTCACCGCCACCGCGCGCACCGGTTTGCCGCTGCCATGCCAACCCGCGGCCAGCGCGATTCCGACGGCCAGCGCGACGCCGACGCCGATCGCGGCGCTGCCCGCCACCTCGACCGCGACCGCAACCACCGCTGCCGCCCCGGCCGCCAGCGCAGCAGCGACGAGCCACGACTCCCAGCGGCGCACGGCCGACGAGGCACTCAACGCGCAGGCGACGACGAATCCCAAGCCGACAGCTTCGGGAAGCAGGTACTGCACCTGCTTGCCACGAAACAGCGAGAACGCCACAACCACCGGCAGCAACCATGCCAGCACCGGGCGCAGCGACGGCGCAGCACCCGGCCGCCGGGCGACCGTGACGACGCCGCGCCACACCGCCGCACAGAGCGGCCAGGGCAGCATCAGCAACAGGACCGCCGGCCCGTAGAACCATGCGGGCCGCAGGTGATGCGAGGTGGTGGCCACGCGATCGAAGGTCTGCGACCAGAAGATGTCGCGCCCGAATGCGTCACCACCGGCCTGTGCGGCCGGCACCGCCCATGCCAGCGCGATCGCGCTGGCGACGAGCAACGCCAGCCCGACGCCGCCGTACCAGTGCGCCCAGCCTCGGTGCGACCGGACCTGCGCCGCGGCACGCTGGCGCCACCAGGGCGCGAGCAGCGCCAGCGGCAGAATGTGCAGCAGCGCCACCGGGCCTTTGGTGAGGATGCCCAACCCAATGGCCGCGCCGACCGCCAGCCAGTGGCGCCAGCGACCATCGTCGGCGGCCCGGAACACCGCGCTGATGCCGAGCACGACGAAGAAGCTCAGCACGGTGTCGAACATCACGGCGCCGGTGAACGCGATCCAGAACAGGCTGCTGCCCATCACCATGACCGTCATCGCGACGACGTCGGGGTGGCCGGGTGCCAGTTGTCGGGCGAGCCGCCGCGCCATCGCCAGCGTGCCGAGCGCGAACAGTGCCGTCAGCACCCGCGGCCACCAGGCCACCGGCCCGAACAGCAGCCACCCCAGGTTGATCAGCCAGAACAGCAGCGGCGGCTTGTCGCCGTACAGCGCGCCGTTGAGCCGCAGCGAGATCGGATCGCCGGACAGCCACATCTCCCACGCGACGCTCGCGTAGCGCGTTTCGTCCACCGGCGTCAACGGCCGCCACGCCAGCACGGCAATCAGCAACGCGGCCCACCAGATCACCACCAGCGCGGTGGCGTCGCGCCGCAATGTCGATCCATTGCCGCCGTCTGCCGGCGGCGTATCGGGCGCCATCAGGCCGCGGCGTCGGGCCGCGCGCCGCCGTCGGCGGCACGCTGCGCCTGGATCAGCCACAGGTTGCGCAGGTAGATGAACAGCCCCAGCGACTGGCCGACGATGAACACCGGGTCTGTGAGATGCACCGCGTAGGCCAGCAGCACAGCACCACCGCAGACGCTCAGGTACCAGAAGGCGATCGGTACCGCACTGCGCCGCAGTCGCTCGCTGTGGATCCATTGCGCCAGGAAGCGGCCCGCGAACAGCCCCTGACCGACAAACCCCACCACCAGCCACCACCGATCGCTATCCATGGCT
>DASURM010000064.1:0-3944 GCA_036280035.1 Burkholderiaceae bacterium
GCCAGTCGATGCTGCTGTCGCAGGGCAGCGTCACCATCTTGTGGTCGAACTGGCTGGTCGGCTCGATCACCACGCTGGCGCTGCTGCTGCTGGTGTGGCCGCTGCTGTCGCTCGGTGTGCGCTGGCTCAAGGGTCTGGCCGACGGCTCGCGCGCCGCGCCACGCGGCGGTTGAGGCGCGTTTCTAGATCTTGCCTTTCTGCTTCAGCCGCGACAGCGTCTCGGGCGAGATGTTGAGGTAGGCCGCCAGCTCCTTCTTCGGCAGCAGATCGGCCAGCTCGGCGTGCTTGCGCATGAAGCGGTGCACGCGGCCCGGCGCGTCGAGCAGGTGCAGCGTGATCGTGTGCGCCATCACGTCGCTCATCAGGCTCATCACCTCGTACTCGAACGCCGCCTTCAGCTCGGCGCGCGATTGCATGAACGCCACCCAGTCGGGCAGCGGCAGCGTTGCCACGCGTGCCTTGGTGACGGTGACGATGCTGTACGGCGCCGGCGTGTGCAGCCGCCACGCCGCGTAGCTGGTCTCCAGATCGCGCGCCGAGGTGAAGCGCAGGATCATCTCCTTCGCGCTCGGGCTGGCGACCACGCGCTTCAGGATGCCGTCGAGGATGAAGCACTGCGCCATGTCGTGGTCGCCCTGCCGCACCAGGCAATCGCCCTTGGCGAGATCCTGCACCACGAGTTGCGCCTCCAGTTCGGCGAGCGCAGGCTTGGGCAGCAGCTTGAGCACGATGTTCTGCGCCAGTTGCAGTCGAATGACGTTGCGCTCGGCGTGCTCGGCGATCGAGGGCCACTGCGACGAATGCGTTTTCGGATAATTGACCACGGTCAATCGAGGCGCGAAGTGGCTGAACCTATGATGATTTTCCCCCATTCGCCGGGGTCGAATCACTCGGACAAGCGGAGACACGCATGGCCGTCACCACCGAATCCCGTCGCGTCGCCCCCAGCAGCGAGGCCGCGGCCACGCCCGCCACCATCGACGGCTTTCAGCTCGTGATCGATGCGCTTGCGCTCAACGGCCTCGACACGCTCTACAGCCTGCCCGGCATTCCGATCACCGACCTCACGCGTCGCGCGCAGGCCAGCGGCCTGCGCGTGCTGGCGTTCCGCCACGAGCAGAACGCCGGCTATGCGGCGTCGATCGCCGGCTTCCTGACCGGCAAGCCCGGCATCTGCCTCACGGTGTCGGCGCCCGGCTTCCTCAATGGCCTGAACGCGCTGGCGCACGCCACCGTCAACTGCTTTCCGATGATCCTCATCAGCGGCTCGAGCGAGCGCGAGGTGGTCGACCTGCAGCAGGGCGACTACGAAGAGATGGATCAGCTCGCCATCGCCAAGCCGGTGGCCAAGGCGGCGTACCGCGTGCTGCACGCCGAGGACATCGGCGTCGGCATCGCGCGCGCGATCCGCGCCGCGGTGTCGGGGCGGCCCGGCGGCGTCTACCTCGACCTGCCGGCCAAGCTGTTCGCGCAGAGCATCGATGCCGCGGCGGGCAGGGCTTCGCTCATCGAGGTGGTCGATCCGGCGCCCAAGCAGTTGCCGGCGCCCGAGGCGGTGCGCCGCGCGCTCGAGCTGCTGAAGAGCGCGAGCAAGCCGCTCATCATTCTCGGCAAGGGCGCGGCGTATGCGCAGGCCGACGCCGACATCCAGGCGCTGGTGGAGAAAACCGGCATTCCGTACCTGCCGATGTCGATGGCCAAGGGCCTGCTGCCCGACACGCACGAGCTGTGCGCGTCGGCGGCGCGCTCGTTCGTGCTGCCGGCGGCCGACGTGGTGCTGCTGATCGGTGCGCGCTTGAACTGGCTGCTGTCGCACGGCAAAGGCAAGACCTGGGGCGCCGGCGCGCCCAAGGCCTGGGGCGCTCAGCAGTTCATCCAGATCGACATCTCGCCGCAAGAGGCCGACAGCAACGTGCGCGTCGATGCGCCGCTGGTGGGCGACATCGGCTCGTGCGTGTCGGCGCTGCTGGCGGGCATGGGAAGCGGCTGGGCCAAGCCGCCGGCGCAGTGGCTGAGCGCGGTGCACGAGAAGAAGACCGCCAACGTCGCCAAGATGGCCGAGACGCTGGCGAAGAACCCGGTGCCGATGAACTTCCACAGCGCGCTGGCCGTGGTGCGCGACATCGTGAAGGCCAACCCCGACGCGATGCTGGTCAACGAAGGCGCCAACGCGCTCGACTTCACGCGCTCGATCGTCGACATGCACAAACCGAGAAAGCGCATCGACGTCGGCACCTGGGGCATCATGGGCATCGGCATGGGCTACTGCATCGCCGCCGCCGTGATCACCAAGCAGCAAGTGATCGCCATCGAGGGCGACAGTGCGTTCGGCTTCTCCGGCATGGAGGTCGAGACCATCTGCCGCTACGACCTGCCGGTGTGCATCGTGGTGCTCAACAACAACGGCGTCTACAAAGGCACCGACGTCGACCCCACCGGCCGCGACCCGGGGCCCACCCAGTTCGTGAAGGGCGCGCGCTACGACAAGCTGATCGAAGCCTTCGGCGGCGTCGGCGCACACGTCACCACGCCGGCCGAATTGCGCGCCGCGATGGAAGAGGCGATTGCCTCGCGCAAGCCGACGCTGATCAACGCGATGATCGACGAGAGCGCGGGCACCGAGAGCGGCCGCATCACCAGCCTGAACCCGTCGGCTGCGAAGAAGAAGTGATCGCACGCGCAGCGAAGAATCCTGAACCCAGAGCAAGCGAAGATGGAAGCACTCAAAGACGTCCGCATCCTCGACATGACCCACGTGCAGGCGGGGCCCACCTGCTCGCAACTGCTGGCGTGGATGGGCGCCGACGTCATCAAGTTCGAGAACCCGCAGGGCGACGCCACCCGCGGCCAGCTGCGCGACGTGCCCAACGCCGACAGCCTGTACTTCACGATGCTCAACTGCAACAAGCGGTCGATCACCGTGAACATGAAGAGCGCCGAAGGCAAGCAGGTGTTCGTGGATCTCCTGAAGACCTGCGACATCATGATGGAGAACTTCGGCCCCGGCGTGTTGGAGCGGCTCGGCTTCACGTGGGAGAAGATCCACGAGATCAACCCGAAGATCGTGGTCGGCTCGATCAAGGGCTTCGGCTCCAGCGGCCCGTATGCCGAGTTCAAGGCCTACGAGAACGTGGCGCAGGCGATGGGCGGCGCGATGAGCACCACCGGCGTCCCCGACGGCCCGCCGTTCGTCACCGGCGCGCAGATCGGCGACACCGGCACCGGCCTTCACCTGGCGATCGGCCTGCTGGCGGCGCTGCACCAGGCGCGCCGCACGGGGCAAGGCCAGTACGTCGAGGTGGCGATGATGGACGGCGTGATGAACCTGTGCCGCGTCAAGTTCCGCGACCACCAGCGCCTGACCCGCCAATCGCTGGCCGAGTACTCGGTGCCCACCTACCAGGATATGGGCGAGGTGCCGTGCGCCGGCAACGACAGCGGCGGCGGCCAGCTCGGCAACGCGATCCACTGCAAGCCGCACGGCGCCAACGACTGGCTGTACGTGGTGGTGCAAGAGGCGGTGTGGGACGCGCTGGCCAAGCGCATCGGCCCCGAAGTGCACGTGCCCGACCTCGCCGCCGACCCGCGCGTGGCCAGCATCGGCGAGCGGCGCAAGAACCAGCAGCTCGTGTGGACGCTGCTCAACAAGTTCGCCGAGAACTACACCAAGCGCGAGCTGATGGCGATCCTCAATGCGCTCGACGTGCCGTGCGGCCCGATCATGTCGACGCAGGACCTGGCCACCGACGAGCACGTCAGGGGCCGCGACATGTGGGTCGAACTCGATCACCCGCAGCGCGGCAAGTGGTTCAACGTCGGCATGCCGATCAAGCTGTCGGCGTCGAAGGCGGTGATCAAGCGCTCGCCGACGCTCGGCGAACACACCGACGAGGTGCTGCGCGAGGTGCTCGGCTACAAGGCCGACAAGGTGGCGGCGATGAAGG
>DASURM010000065.1:0-4202 GCA_036280035.1 Burkholderiaceae bacterium
CGGCGGGATGGTGGCCGACGTGAACATCTGCAGTTGGGTAGGGCCATCCAGGGCGCCGGGGGCCCACCCCAGCACATGCAAGTCGAACCCGTCCTTTTGCTGCATCGTCGACACGTACGACGGCCAGTCCATGGTACGGACGTTGGCCTCGATCCCCACCTTGCGCAAGTACCCCGAAATGGCCTGCGCGAACTGGATGTCCTGGATGTAGCGGCCGGTCGGCGAGCCCAGGGTGATCTTCAGGTTCTTGACGCCCGCTTCGGACAGCAACTGCTTGGCCTTGTCGGGGTTGTAGTCGTAGGCGCCGACCTTGCAGTAGCCGGTCAGCGACGACGGAAACGACGAGTCCATGCGATTGACGGCGTCGAACATCACGTTCTTGATGATCGCGTCCTTGTCGACCGCGTAGTTCAGCGCCTGGCGAACCTTCTCGTTGTCGAACGGCGGCTTGGTGGTGTTGATGGCGACGAAGATCGAGCGGTCGCTCGGCGCCTTGAGCAGCTTGACCGCCGGGTTGTTGGCCAGCGAGGCCAGGTCGGTGACCGGCGGATTCATGATCACGTCGATCTGTCCGGCCAGCAGCCCGGCCTCGCGGGAGTTGGCCTCCGGGATGATCTTGAAGTCGACCGTCTTGTAGTACGGCTTGCGGCCCCAGTAGTCGTCGACGCGCGTGTAGACGACCTGGCTACCCTTGGTCCAACGGCTGAACTGGTAGGGGCCGGTGCCCACCGGGTGAACGATGTTGGTCGGCGTGTTCCCGTCCTTGGTCGCCGACGTCGGCGAGAAGATCGACGCCACCGTGATCGACAGGTTGGGCACCAGGTTCGGGTCGGGGTTCTTCAGGTGGATGACCACGGTGGCCGGGTTGACCGCCTCGACGCTCTTCATCGACTTGAAGCCGGCACCGATCGGCACCCTGACCTTGCCGCTGATCAAGCGGTCGAGGCAGAACACCACCGCCTCGGCGTTGAACGGGGTGCCGTCGTGGAACTTGACGCCCTGGCGCAAGTTGAGGGTCAGCGTCAGACCGTCGTTGGACGTGCTCCACGACGTGGCCAGCAGCGGCTTGATCTTGCCCTGCGTGTCGAAGGCCACCAGGGTCTCCAGGCCGTAGTCGATCACGTTCTGCACCGTGGTGGTGGTTTGCTGGGCGGGGTCCACGGTGTCCAGATCGACGCCGATGCCGATGGTGAGCGTGGCATCGGGCGACGGCGCCGGCATGGATTCGGCCGCGGCGGCGTAGCCAGCCACGCCCATGCCAACCACCGAGATCAGCGCGACCGCCGACCGGAACCGCGATCGCCGGGAAAGCGAACTCCTGGACGCTGCGGGGTGCGGAGTGTTCTTCATATGCTGCTCCCAGAGCGGCTGCGCTCGATCGGCGAGAGAGCCGGCGGGATGAGTTTAGTTCAAGGAGTTTGAGGGGTGCGCGCCGCCGACCCGCTCGCGCCCCGAAGCGCCGACTCAGGCCTTCAACCGATAGCCGGTGCGGAAGATCCAGACCACGATCGCCAGCGACCCCACCAGGAACACCAGCGTCATACCGAGGCTGATGGCGAGCGCGACGTCGGCCAGACCATAGAAGCTCCAGCGAAAGCCGCTGATCAGGTAGACCACCGGGTTGAACAGCGCCACCGTCTGCCACGCCGGCGGCAGCATGTCGATCGAGTAGAAGCTGCCGCCGAGGAAGGTGAGCGGCGTCACGATCAACAGCGGCACCACCTGCAGCTTCTCGAAGCCGTCGGCCCAGATGCCGATGATGAAGCCGACCAGGCTGAAGGTGACCGCCGTCAGCACCAGGAACAGCACCATCCACGCCGGATGGTCGATGCGCAGCGGCACGAACAGCGCCGCCGTGGCCAGGATGATGAGCCCGAGGAGCACCGATTTGGTCGCCGCCGCGCCGACGTAGGCGAGCACGATCTCGAAGGTCGACACCGGCGCCGACAGCAGCTCGTAGATGGTGCCGGTGAACTTCGGGAAGTAGATGGCAAACGACGCGTTGGAGATGCTCTGCGTCAGCAGCGACAGCATCACCAGCCCCGGCACGATGAAGGCGCCGTAGCTGACGCCGCTGACCTCCGGGATGCGCGTGCCGATGGCGGCGCCGAAGACGATGAAGTACAGCGAGGTCGACACCACCGGCGAGACGATGCTCTGCATCAGGGTGCGCCGGGTGCGCGCCATCTCGAAGCGGTAGATCGCGCGCACCGCATGCAGGTTGGCCATCATGCGTGCTGCTCCAGCAGGCCGACGAAGATGTCCTCGAGCGTGCTTTCGGTGGTGCGCAGATCCTTGAACTCGATGCCCAGGTCGCCCAGTTCCTTCAGCAGCGGGGCGATGCCGGCGCGGTCGAGCCGCCTGTCGTAGGCGAAGGTCAGCTCGTCGCCGCCCGCCGACAGCGTGGCGTGGTAGCCGGCCAGCGCCGCGGGCACCTGCGCCAGAGGAGCCGCGAGTTCGAGCGTGAGCTGCTTGCGGCCGAGCTTGCGCATCAGCTCGACCTTGGACTCCACCAGCACCAGCTCGCCCTTGTTGATGACGCCGATGCGATCGGCCATCTGCTCGGCCTCTTCGATGTAGTGCGTGGTCAGGATGATGGTCACCCCGGTGTCGCGCAGTTCGCGCACCAGTTGCCACATGTCGCGCCGCAGGTTGACGTCGACCCCGGCGGTGGGCTCGTCGAGGAACAGCAGCTGCGGCTCATGCGCGAGTGCCTTGGCGATCAGCAGGCGGCGCTTCATGCCGCCCGACAGCGTGATGATCTTGCTGTCCTTCTTGTCCCACAGCGACAAGGCCTTCAGCGTCTTCTCGATGTGCGGCGGGTTCGGTGGCTTGCCGAACAGCCCGCGGCTGAACGACACCGTACCCCACACCGACTCGAACGCATCGGTGGTCAGCTCCTGCGGCACCAGCCCGATGCGCTCGCGCGCGGCGCGCCAGTCGCGAACGATGTCGTGGCCGTCGACCGTGACCCGGCCCGTGCTGGCGGTGACGATGCCGCAGACGATGCTGATCAGCGTGGTCTTGCCCGCGCCGTTGGGCCCGAGCAGCGCAAAGATCTCGCCGCGGCGGATCGCCAGGTCGATGTTCTTCAGCGCTCGAAAGCCGGAGGCGTAGGTCTTGGAGACGCCCGCCACCGAGAGGATGTCTTGCATGGGGCGCGAGGATAGCGGCGCTCGGCCGCGCCTCGACGGCTGGGGGCTTGGGGCGAAAATGCCGCCCCGCACTGCGACGAGCCAAGGAGACAGACCGTGAGCCAGAAGATCGGCCTGATCGGCGTGGGCCTGATGGGCCACGGCATCGCCAGCAACCTGCTGAAGCACGGCCACGCGCTCGCCGTGCTGGAACACCCCGGCAACCAGCCGCTCGCCACGCTGAAGGCGGCAGGCGCCACCACGCGCAGCAGCGCGCGGGCTTTGGCCGGCGACGCCGACGTGGTGATCCTGTGCGTCACCGGGTCGCCGCAGGTCGAGGCCGTGCTGCTGGGCGCCGACGGCGTGCTGGCCGGCCTGCGCAGCGGCACGGTGGTGATCGACTGCTCGACCGCGATCCCGCAGTCCACCGAGCGCATGGCGCAGGCGGTGCACGCCGCCGGCGGGCGGTTTCTCGATGCGCCGATGACGCGCACGCCCAAGGAGGCCGCCGAAGGCCGGCTCAACCTGCTGGTGGGTGGTGACGGCGCGCTGTTCGACGAGTGCCGGCCGCTGCTGGCGTGCTTTGCCGAGCACATCACCCACGTGGGACCGGTGGGTGCTGGGCACCGCATGAAGCTGCTGCACAACTACGTGTCGCTCGGCTTCATCGCGCTGCTGTCCGAAGCGGCGGCGTGCGCACAGCGTGGCGGCGTGACGGCCGCGGCGTTCGTCGACGTGCTGGCCAAGGGCGGCGGCGGCAGCGTGGCGCTCGAGCGGCTGAAGCCTTACCTGCTGCAGCGCGACACCTCGTCGCTGCGCTTCGCGATGGCCAACGCGCACAAGGATCTCGGCTACTACCAGGCGATGGCCAGCGGCGACGGCGCCGCCACCGAGATCGCCGACGCGGTGTTGCGCACCTACGCGCGCGGCACATCCGAGGGCGGCCCCGACGCGCTGGCGATCGAGTTGGCAGCGCTGCTGGCCGCCGGCGCGCCGCCGCGCTGAGGCCCTCGTGCCGACGCGGCCCTCGCCTGGTTGCGGCGCCCTACTGCCGAGCGTCGGCGCGCG
>DASURM010000066.1:0-2770 GCA_036280035.1 Burkholderiaceae bacterium
CGGTGAAGGTGTTCTTCCTGGCGTGCGTGCTGATCGCCGGCGTCTACGGTGCGCTCACCGCGAGCCGCAAGATCCTCTTCGTGCAGGCGCTGCCGGCTTTAATGGCGCTCGGGCTGGTGGCGATGTCTTGAATCGTCGGGCTCGCGGCCCGCTCAGGCGATTGCCACGCGCACCGGGATGCGCCGGCGCCCGAAGCGCTGCGGCGCGGCGCCGAAGCGGCCGGCGATCGGCGTCGCGCAGTGCCGACAGCGGCCGTCCGCGCCGAGGTCGTAGCGACCGATCTCGTGCCAGTCGCGCTCGATCAGCGGCCGCGCGCAGCCGGGGCAGCGCGTGGTGCCGCCGTCGATATCGTGCACGTTGCCGGTGTAGACGTAGTGCAGGCCGTTGGCCAGCGCGATCTCGCGCGCGCGGCGCAGCGTCGCCTTCGGCGTCGCCGGCACGTCGGTCATCTTGTAGTCGGGGTGGAACGCCGTGAAGTGCAGCGGCACGTCGGGGCCGAGGTGGTCGGCGATCCAGCGCGTCATCGCGTCGATCTCGCCGGCGCTGTCGTTGTGACCGGGGATCAGCAGCGTCGTGATCTCGAACCAGCAGTCGGTCTCGTGCTTCAGGAACTGCAGCGTGTCGAGCACCGGGGCGAGGTGCGCACCGGTGTGCTTGAAGTAGAAGTCTTCGGTGAAGCCCTTGAGGTCGACGTTGGCGGCGTCCATCCTGGCGTAGAACTCGCGCCGCGGCGCGGCGTGGATGTAGCCGGCGGTCACCGCCACCGTCTGCACCCCCAGTGCGTGGCAGGCATCGGCGGTGTCGATCGCGTACTCGGCGAAGATCACCGGGTCGTTGTAGGTGAAGGCCACGCTCTTGCAACCCGAGCGCAGCGCCACCTCGGCGATGCGCTCGGGCGACGCGGCGTCCATCAGGCGATCCATCTCGCGGCTCTTGGAGATGTCCCAGTTCTGGCAGAACTTGCACGCCAGGTTGCAGCCCGCGGTGCCGAACGAGAACACGCTGGAGCCGGGGTAGAAGTGGTTCAGCGGCTTCTTCTCGATCGGGTCGATGCAGAAGCCCGAGCTGCGGCCGTAGGTGGCGAGCACCATCGCGTCGCCGACGCGCTGGCGCACGAAGCACAGCCCGTGCTGGCCTTCGTGCAGGCGGCAGTCGCGCGGGCACAGGTCGCACTGGATGCGCCCGTCGTCGAGCCGGTGCCACCAGCGCGCCGGGTGCGCGGTTGCGGGCAGGTCGTCGCGGCGCATCAGGCGATCCATTCGGGCTCGGTGAACTTGCGCACCCGGTAGCGCGACAGCTCGAGGTCGTCGGCCCAGAAGCGCGCGGCCAGCCCGGCCTTGCGCTTGAGCGCGGCGAGGAAATCGCGCGGGTCGGGCAACTGCTCCCATACCTGAGGCAGGAACGTCGCGCCGGCGCCGCGCCACTGCAGGATCACGCCGTCGACGCCCGGGCGCAGCGCGGCGTGCGCATCGGCCTCGTTGCGCGCGGCGATCGGCAGCGCCGGCTCGAGCAGCGACACTTCGATCGCCAGCTCGGTGAACTCGCTGCGCGCGAGCGGCTGAAAGCGCGAGTCGCGAAACGCCGCGCACAGCGCCTGCAGGCGCACGTCATCGCCCAGCGGCCGCAATGCAGTCAGCGTGCCGACGCAGCCGCGCAGCGCGCCCTGGAGGCGCAGCGTGACGAAGGTGGCACCGGGTGCCTTCAGCGCGGGATGGAAAGGCTCGTGCACCGACGGCAGCGAGAACGCATCGGCGATCGCGTTGCGGGCGCGCGCGAGCAGCGCCCCACCGAGCGCGGCGTCGTGCTCGCGTTGCACGCTTTGGTCGGCGTCCTTGGCGGCCGCGGTTGCCGGTGCGGCCAACGCGACGGCGCAGTAGCCGACGACGCGCGAGCGGTCGCCCGCGGTGTCGCCGGAGTTGCGCAGGTCGAGCAGGCGCGGCAGGAGGCCGTGCGCGCGCGCGACAAGCAACGCGCCGGCCAGCGGCGTGGCGCCGCACGCCTGCTCGTGGTCGAGCTGCGGGTCGAGGCGCACGATGCGCTCGGCGGTCGCGCGGTCGATCGCCTGCGCTTGGGTGTACGGCAGGTAGTGCGACAGGTCGGTGCTGATCACCACCAGCGTCTCGTCGCCGCCCCACAGCCGCTCGATCACCTGCGCCACGGCTTCCGGAGCGACCGATCCGACGGCCAACGGCACCAGCGTGAAGTGCTCGAGCACGGTCTGCAGGAACGGCAGCTGCACTTCGAGCGCATGCTCCTGCGCATGCGCCGCGTCGCTGGCCACCACCTGCGGCAGATCGGCCAGCCCGTCGATCGCGGCGCGGTCGAGTTCGACGCTACCCAGCGGCGTCTCGAAGGCCCCCGCCGATGGCACCGCCAGGCCGCGCACCGGCACCCGGTGCACCGGGCCCAGCAGCACCACCCGACGCACGCGGGCGCGCCAGCGTGCCAGTCGCGCATAGGCGCGCGCGGCGACGGCGCCGGAGTAGACGTAGCCGGCGTGCGGCACCACCAGCATCTTCGGCGCCGGCGCGTCCTCGGGCGCACCAGCGCCGGCGAGCAATTGCTCCACCTGGCGCGCCAGCGCCTTGGCCTCGCCGGGATAGAACAGGCCCGCTACGGCCGCGGGTCTCGTCGTGGTGCTCATCGGCTGCTTCTTCACGCGCCGCAGATGGGAGCGTACACCCCGGACTCAAGGGCGGCCAATCACATTCGTGTCCCGGAGCCGAAATCCGCGCCGATCTCCGTCCGGCTCGGGGATCACACCAGCAGC